>JACRCS010000529.1 GCA_016218905.1 Deltaproteobacteria bacterium | reverse complement strand
CGCTGCTGGACGCTCGCGTGGTCGGCCCTGGCCGAGGTGACCCCCGAGGACGACTACGCCGGCATGGTGGGCAGCGGCATCTCCGGAGGGGACACGGAGGGGCTCTTCGATCCCCGGCTGATCAGCGGAGGCGAGGTGAAGGCGCGGACCCGCGCTCACGCGGAGCGGGTCGTCCGGCAGCTCCAGCAGAAGGTCTTCCCCATCCTCGGGGCGAAGCCGCCATGAGGCGCTTCCTCCGCTGGAAGGTCCGCAACCAGCTCGCCGCGACCTTCCTCGCGGTGCTCCTCCCGTTGCTCGCCGCGGAGGTGGTCGCCGTCGAGTGGCTCCGGACGAGCCTGCGGGCCTCCGCAGAGCGGGAGCTCACCAACGTCGTCGACCAGCTCTACCGCCTCTGCGAGCTCCAGCGGGCGATCTCGCCGGGCGGCGGTCCGGCCGGCGGCGGGGACGCCGAACTCCTTCGCGCGGCCTTCCTCAATACCCGCGTGGGCGCCTCCGGTTACGCCTACTGCATGGACGACTCCGGGCGTCTCATCATCCACCCGGCCAAGGAGGGACAGGACATCTCCGACAGCCGGGACGCCGCGGGCTTTCCCTTCGTGCGCGCCATCTGCGCCGAGGCGCTGCGCCTCCATCCGGGCGAGGCCGGCACCATCCGCTACCCGTGGAGGAACCCGGAGATCGGGGAAGAGCGGGACCGCACCAAGATCCTCAAGTTCCGCTACTACGCGCCCTGGCGCTGGATCATCGCGGCGGGCAGCTACGAGGAGGAGGTGTACGAGGACGTCGCCCGCCTCGGCTGGTACACCGCTCCGCTGCTGGCCATGAGCGTCCTTCTCCTCGGCACGCTCACGCTCGTGATGAACCGCCTCATCACCCGGCCCCTCCACCGCGTATCGGAAGCCGCGTCCCGGATGGCGGGGGGAGACTCGAGCGCCGAAGCCGATATCGGCGAGAGCGGCCAGGAGTTCTCCGCCCTCGCGTACTCCTTCAACACGATGGCCGCCGAGATCCGGGGGCAGAAGGAGGAGCTCGAGCGGCTTGTGGAAGAGCGCACGGAGGCGCTGCGGGAGTCGGGGGAGCGGTACCGGAGCCTCGTCCAGAGCACGGTGGACGGGATCGCCACGGCCGACCCGAAGGGGACGATCACCTTCATCAACCGGGGACTGGAGGAGATGCTCGGGTATTCCAAGGAGGAGACGCTCGGTCGCAGGGTCTGGGACTTCTACCCAGCCGGCCTGGACGAGGCCCGCAAGATCATGGCGCTCCTGCGGGAGCAGGGGAACCTCATCAACTACGAGATGGAGCTCATCGGAAAGAAGGGCGTCGTGCCGGTCCGCACGTCCGCGTCGATCCTGCGCGACCGGGACGGGCGGGAGCAGGGCACCCTCGCGATCTTCTCGGACATCACCGCGCAGAAGACGCTCGAAGCCGATCTCCGCCGGGCGCAGGCGCACCTGATCCAGACGATGAAGCTTCGGGCCCTGGGGGACCTCGTCTCCGGGGTAGCCCACGAGATCAACAACCCGCTCATGGCGTCGACAACGCTCCTCCACGTAATGGACGCGAGCGCCTGCCCCGCCGAGTGCCCGAGCCGCAACCGGTTGCACCTCCTGCGCCGGTGCAACGAGCGGATCGCGAGGATCGTCGACCACCTGCGCGAGTTCTCCCGGCAGACCGAGCTGCGGCGGGAGCTCATCGACGTGAACGGACCCTTGGAGAGCGCGCTGCTCCTCTCGGGCCAGCAGCTCATGAACCTGCAGATCGCGGTGGAGCGGGAGCTCGCCTCCGGGCTCGCCCCGGTCCTGGGCGACGCGGGACGACTGGAACAGGTGTTTCTCGACATCATCGCCAACGCCCGCGACGCCATGGAGCGCCAGGAGAACCACAAGGTCCTCACCATACGCACGATGCCGGCGGCGCTCGAAGGGGCGCCCGCCGTCGCCGCGGAGATCTCGGACACCGGGCCGGGAATACCGGCCGACGCGCTCGGAAAGATCTTCGAACCCTTCTTCACGACCAAGGAAGCGGGCAAGGGGACGGGTCTGGGGCTCGCGATCGCCCACGGGATCCTGGCCGAACACGGCGGGGACATCGACGTGCCCCGAACCGGCCCAAAGGGGACGACCTTCCGGATCGTGCTCCCGTGTGCCCCGGCCCAGTAGTGTCCCGTTGGGAAGCCCTTGCTGCTGTTCAGCCCCTGCGATGGCCGAACGGCGCTGATTCGCCGCCGTTCGTCCTATCAACCGTGACGCGCGAACTAACCGTCCGGGACACTTGGGATGAGAGGAGACTTCGATGGCCAAGCGGATCCTACTGGTCGACGACGACGAGCTGATCCTCCTCTCGCTTCAGGACCTCTTCGCCGCCGCCGGGCTCTCGGTGACCACTGTCGGGTCGGGAGCCGAGGCGCTGCGCGTCGCGGGCGCGGAACCGTACGACATCGTCGTGCTCGACGTCGTCATGCCGGGCATGTCGGGGCTCGAAGTGTGCCGAAAGCTGCGGGAGATACCCGCGTACGCCCGGGTGCCCATCCTGCTGCTGACCGCCAAGAGCGAGGAGGCCGACCGCCGCCGGGGCCTCGAAGCGGGGGCAGACTCCTTCCTCGCCAAGCCCTTCGATCCCGGGCGGCTGGTGGAGCTGGTGAAGGAGTCGCTCCCCTCGGCATGAGCTTCAAGGATCAAACAGGGGCGCAGCGTCCGCTTTCTGCCGGTTTCATGGCTTGCGGAAGCGACGTACGACCCATTGACGGTAAGTTCTCCATTCGCTAGGCTGCACGGAAACAAAAGAGGGATCACTGCTCCTGGGGGGGAGCGAAAGAGACCGGGCGCCCCCCGGTCTTTTCTTTTTCCCCTGCCCGCTGGTGTCCGGAGAGCGAACCGACCGAGGCCGTAGCGGCACGGCTGCGCTCCCGGAGAGCGAACCAGGACGCAGTTCTTGGCCTGAGCTTCAGCGCGAGGAGGGCGACATGGAGACGAGAGGGAAGTTCATCCTGATGAGCGACAAGGAGTTCGATCATTGGTTGCAGGAGAACCAGTTTAATCGCAGGGTCACTCTGGTTCAGAATCACCATACCTGGCTCCCGAATTACGGAACCTTCAGGGGGAACCATTTCGAATTGCTCGAAGGAATGGAACGGAGCCACCTGGAGCGGGGTTTTGCAGAGATTGCACAGAATCTGACCACCTTTCCCGACGGTACGGTCGCCGTCTGCAGGAGCTTCGACAAGATTCCCGCCGGAATCAAAGGTGCGAACCGAACCGGCATCTGCATCGAACACGTCGGGAACTTCGACGGGCGGGATAAGATAAGCGAGGCGCACAGGGACTGCGTGCTCCGGGTCAACGCCCTCCTCTGCCGGGAGTTCAACCTGGTGCCCTCGGCAGACACGATCGTCTACCATCATTGGTACGACCTCACCACCGGAGAACGAACGCGGGGCACCGGCAACACCAAGAGCTGTCCCGGTACCGAGTTCTTTGGCGGAAACGACATTCCCGCAGCCGAGCAGAACTTCATCCCGCTCGTTCGCACGACCTTGACCAGCATAAACGCACAGCCTTCTCCGCCGCCGGGGCCCGCGCCGCGCACTGCCGAGGTCACCGCAACGGCCCTCAACGTGAGAGCAGCGCAGAGCGCCGCGGCACCGGTCGTCAAGGTGCTCCACCAGGGGATCTGCGTCACCGTCTATGAAGAGGCGCAGGGGTGGTGTCGTATCCACCCCTCCGCACAGCACTGGGTCTCCGCACAGTATCTGAAGTTCGCGTAGTGGAGGGGGACAGATGAGGGGAGAGAGACAGTGGCATGGGCGGCTGCTCGTGGCGGCAGCTTCCGCGGTTTTCGTACTCCTCTGCACGACTTCCCATGCCGAGAACGGCTTTGTCTTCGAGCCCGCCGAGGCGAGCCGGGGCACGCCCGTGGACCTGACGGTCAAGGATCCCGAATTCTCCCCGGAGGCAGCCGGCTCGGTCACGGTCTGGCTGAAGCTGGTGGAGGGTCGGCAATGTCCTGAAAACTCCATTGCTGACGACGAGTTCAGAGGGGCTTGGATTCTGAATCCCGGCCCGCCGGTGGACACCGCCAAGCGGACCTTTCGTCTGAACCTGCAGCGGGCGAAGTGCGGGAACCGAGAGCGCCCCCTGCCCTTGGGTGAGTACGAAGTGCGGGTCGTAACAGGGGCGAAACCCTTGAAGTTGGCGCCGGCACAGTCGGCTCTGAGCCGACGAATGAGAGTGCTCTACGGAGTGCAGAGCGTCCCTGAAGTCACGGCCATCGAGCCCACGGTCCAGTTTCCCGATGATCGGGGATTCGAATTCCGCATCCTCGGGAGGAACTTCAGCACGGTCCCGGAAGACAACCGCGTCTATGTTGAAGGACGAGGTACGCTCGACATCCAGTGGGTGGAAAACGATCTTCCCCGGCGAAAACCCACTCGTCCCTTCGCCAGGGTGGTCAGTGATCGTGAGATCAGGGTCTGGGGCGTAAGCGCAAAAGAGGCAACAGATCAGACAGCGCTCCGCGGAAAGCGCAGGGTCCAGATTACCGTTGGAGATCGGGACTCCGAGCCTACGACAGTAGTCATTTCCGCAGTTCCTTCGTGGGGCCCGAGAGTGGCAGCGGCCGCGGGCGTACTCATCATCGCGGTCGTCGTCGTCTGGGCAGTGTCTTGCCGCGTCAAGACCCGAGGCGTGGCGACTACGGCTTGCAGAGTATGGGACTCGCTGTTGATCGATCCCGAGACGCAGACCTACAGTCTCTCGAAATTCCAGTTCTATTGGTGGACCGGCATCGCCGTCTTCGGCTACCTCTACCTGATCGTCGCACGCAGTCTCGTCCAGGGCATCTTCGATTTTCCACCCATCCCCGGGGGGCTGCCCGGGCTGGTCCTGATCAGTGCCTCAACGACCGTCTTCGCGCAGGGGATCGCCAAGGCGCGCGGGACAAAGGGCGCGGGAGAGATCCAGCCCACGATCTCCGATTTCCTGGCCACGGGAGGGGTCGTCGTCCCCGAAAGGGCCCAGTTCCTCATCTGGACGCTGGTGGGAGGACTCGGCTACCTCAGTCTGACCCTCCTTCGCGACGTCGGCGCCATCGAGGATCTGCCGAAGCTTCCGGACGGCTTCTTGGAGCTCATGGGCGTGAGCTCGCTCGGGTACCTTGGAGGCAAGTTCATCCGGAAGCCTGGCCCGGTGATCGAGGAGGCAGGCCCGGATCCCGTCGCAGGCGCGTCGAAGCTTCTCGTGAAGGGACGTGCGCTCTCTAACGCGGCCTCGATTCAGGTCGACGGTTCACCCGTGATCGCCTCCCTGGAAGTCCAGCCGGCGGACAAGGACCCGTCCACGACGGAGCAGGACTTCTACAAGGCCGTCCGCCTTCCAGTGGATGACCCCGAGAAGCAAAAAGCGTGGGCAACCGGCAAGCATACGTTAACGTTCACGAACCCGGACGGGCAGAAGGCGGTCCGGGAATTCCCGCAGCCGATCGCGCCGCCCCCGG
>JACRCS010000528.1 GCA_016218905.1 Deltaproteobacteria bacterium | reverse complement strand
TTGCGCGTACCGGGTTGCCGTAGGGTGGGCGGTTCTCGCGCAGCGAGGTTCGCCCACGCGTGGGGCAACCCGCCTGCGGCGGAACGCCCCACCCTACGCTCAGGGGCAGATGCGCAAACAATTGTGACGCTCTGTATAGAGAAGCTCAAAGGCTGGGGCTCGACTCCGGACTGACGCCGCCCCCGTCGCTGAGGACGAGGGAGACCGGCCTTCGCCCGTCTCCGCAATCGAGCGAGAGTTCCTCGGGAGTGTCTGCATGAACCCTAGACCCTTCTGCGTCGGCAAACCCATTCCGAGGCCGGACGCGCTCGAAAAGGTGACCGGACAGGCACTCTTTCTGTCGGACCTAGATCTTCCGGGGCTGCTGCACGGCAAGATTCTTCGGAGCCCGTTTCCTCACGCCAGGATCCTCCGCATCGACACGGAGAAGGCGAAACGGCTCCGCGGGGTGAAGGCCGTCATCACGGCCGACGACACTCCGCGCATTCCCTTTTCGTCCGTTAGGGAGCTCGCGGACAAATATCCGCTCGCCACGGACAAAGTCCGGTTCATCGGTGACGAAGTTGCCGCGGTGGCTGCCGTCGACGGGGACGTTGCCCAGGAGGCGCTCTCGCTGATCGAAGTCGAGTACGAGGAACTCCCCGCCGTCTTCGACGTCTTCGAAGCGTTGAAGGAGGGCGCGCCCGAGATACACGAAAAGGGCAACGTGGCCCTGAGGCTTCGGAAGAAGCTGGGGGACGTGGAGAAAGGGTTTCGGGAGGCAGCCCTCGTCGTGGAAGACGACTACTCTACGCAAGCGGCGGCCCACTGCTGCCTCGAGACGCGGGGCTGCGTGGCACAGTGGACGGCCGCGTCCTTGACGGTCTGGGCCACGACCCAGATCCCTCACGTCCTCAAGTCCGATCTCGCTCATGCCCTCGGAATCCCCCCGCGCAAGGTGAGGGTCATCCAGGCCTTGATGGGCGGTGCCTTCGGGTCGAGGCTTTGCCTCGACTCGAAGGAGATCATCGCTTCCCTCCTGTCGAAAAAGACCGGTCGGCCCGTCCGTTTGGTGAACACGCGCGAGGAGGAGTTCAGAACCTCCCGGATTCGGTATCCGTTCTTCATCCACTTGAAGACGGGGGTCAGAGCCGACGGGACCCTATGTGCCCGCGAGGTGCGAGTCATCACCGAAAACGGGGCGTATCACGAGAAGGGGGCGGCTGTTCTGACCAATGCCGCCTTGACCTGCGCCCTTCACTATCGGATCGAGAACGTCCGTTTCGAAGGCACGCTGGTCTACACGAACCATGTGTACGGCGGAGCGTTCCGCGGTTTCGGGAATCCGCAGATCACGTTCGCCATCGAATCCCAGATGGACCAAATCGCAGCGAAACTGAATCTCAACCCGTTGGAGCTGCGGCTCCGAAACGCCAGCGAGAAGGGGGACACGGTTTTCGGCGGGACCGAGATCTCGAGCTGCGCCATGAAGTCCTGCATCGAAAGAGCGGCTCGAGCCGTCGGTTGGCCCCACAAACACCACGAGGACGAAGGCATCGGCATCGCCTGCGTCTCCCACCCGGGCGGCGGGCACCGGATGTACAAGTTCAACGCAGCGGACGCGCACCTCGAGATCCTCCCCAGCGGTGAGGTGAATCTCTTCTCCGGAGCCTCCGAGATCGGCCAGGGTGCCAATGCGGCGTTGATCCAGATCTGCGCCGAGGAGCTGGGCGTCCAACCCGAGCAGATCAAAATCGTCCTCTCGGATTCCGACCTGACGCCCTACGATCTCGGGGCCTTTGCGAGCCGGACCACGTTCGTTCACGGAAACGCAGTAGCGGCAGCAGCCCGCGAAGCCAAGAAGAGCCTCGTCGAGATCGCAGCTCAGCAGTTGGAGGCGAATCCGTCGGACCTCGAGGCCATGGATGGAAGGATCTTCGTGCGCGGCACGCCGAGCCGATCCGTGGAGATCTCAGAGGTGGCCCGGCGCGCGTACTTCCAGAACGGAACTCCGATTGCGGGCCACGGCCGCTTCGTCGATCGCGTCTCGGAACCGAATGATCCGCTGGACTACGGCGACATGTTCCCGACCTTCGCTTACGGAGCTCATGCGGTCAGGCTGCGTGTGGACCGGGACACCGGAAAGATACGGATTCTGAAGATCGCGGCGGCCCACGACGTCGGAAGGACGATCAATCCGCTGCTGGCCGAGGGCCAGGTCTTCGGGGCCGTGGCCCAGGGGATCGGCTTCTCGATCCATGAGGAACTCATCTTCGACCAGGGGGCCGTTCGGAGTGACAGCCTCCGCGACTACCGCGTCCTGACGACGGAGGACGTTCCCGAGGTGGAGGTGATCCTCGTCGAGGGCGAAGACCCGTCCGGTCCTCTCGGGGCAAAGGGCCTGGGAGAGCCGGGCCTGGTTCCCACCGCTCCCGCCATCGCCAACGCGGTGTTCGACGCGATCGGCGTGCGCGTCGAGGACCTCCCGCTCGATCCGATCAAGATTCTCGCCGCTCTTCGCGGCGGTCAAGGGCACATCACCTTTCACATCGAAAGCACGCCCCTGAAGGGCGAGCAGGCGTAGGAGACGACGCAGGGCCGGGTGCCCCTTGGGGGGCAGCTCGACGGAGGCGGAAAAGGCCGGGACCCGTCCGAGGTCCCGGCCAGATGCCCCCTTCATTGAAGGAAGTCCAGGCCCACCTGGCCCAACGGAGCACGGACGCGGCCAGCCAGAGGGCCCAGGAGAGCATCAAGCCGCGGTACACCGCCATGGGGAGCGAAAACACGAGCGCTTGCGGAGGCACGCTCCGAAGGCGGTCCGCGTACCAGCGGAGCTCCCCGAAGGACGAGCCGTTTCCGACGATCTGCATCTCCGGGTTGCCCAGGAGTCCCTGCCGAACCGCGTCGAGCAACTGCCCGGCGGCCACGAGCGTCAGAAGGATGAGCCCCCCTTGAACGAGGCGGTGATACCGGGGAGACGGCACCTTCCGTCCGCGCAACCCGATCAGGACGAACCAAGCCACGATGAGCGCGAACGCCCAGAGGGAGGATTGGGTCAGGCCGATCCCCAGAAGAAACCACGTGGTCCAGGGTTCCCGCACGAAGGGAACCTTGGTCAGTCCGAACGAGACGACGAGCAGGACGAGAACGACTGCCCAGAAGAGCACCGCCGGACCGAGGCGCGGTCCGAACGCCGCCAGGACCCAGCGGTTCCTCGGCATGGAAACCGAGAGCGAGTGGTTCACGCTCGGGGACCCGAGATCGACCTTCGAGGTGCGCGTCAGGAGGCCTGCGCTCTCGTCCGTCTTCCACTTGAGCTTCACGTCGTGGCTGCCCGGGGTGATGGGGAGGGGAACCCTTTGACCCTCCTGGCGGACGGGCTGGGCGGCCGCGTCGATCTCCACCGTATCGAGGACGGCACCCCGGGGAAGGGTCACCGTGTGCTGGCCGCCCTGGGAACTCCGGTAGCGAAACCTGAGCTCGTCGAGGGTGGCCTGGCGTCCGGGACTCGTCTCGAGAGAACTCGTCTCGATCGTGAGCGTCCGTCCTTCGACGCCGGCCGGCCTCAGGACCGAGAGCGAGAGCGATTCGCCCGGCCAGGGCTGCCACTTCGGGAGCCATCGCCCTTCCGGCGCCCTGTGGTGGACGGGGGCGATCCCTGCCGTCTGCTGCACGTGCCAGAGCGGAGCCACATCGAAGGCCCAGCTTTCGACCCACTGCGCCGTTCCGGGTGCGCGGATCGATAGGGAGGGCCCGGGCGCGAGGGTCGAATCCCACTCGATCTCGGACTCTCCGGCACCGAGACCCACCTGAAGGAACCCCGCCGTCGCGTGGAAGCCGTCGGTCGTGACCGACTCGCCCGGCAGGAGGGGAACCTGGAGAAGCGCCCCGACGCCTGCGGGCGAAAGGCGCGTCAGCCGGTTGTGGATCCTCCAGTCGAGCCCCAGCAGGAAGGTCCGTTCGAGCCGAAGGAGCGGCGGCAGAGCGGTGGGGCGGTGGGTGCCGTCCCCGATTCCCTTCTCGGCAAGGGTGCGCGAAAGGCGGATTTCCGACTCGGACGTGAGGTCCTCCCGGACTCCCTCCACCGACCAGCCGGGGGCCGAGACCGTGACCCGCTGCGGCCGTAGCGGGAGGGGGATCGTGATGTTCGACGTCTCCGGCCGGAGCGTCCCCTCCAGCAGGAGTTCGTGGACGCCTGCGGTGAAGTCCGCCCACAGCGTGCCGTCGTCCCGGCGGGTGACCCGCGCAGGCTGCTTCCCAACGATCCGGACGATCTCCGGCATCCACTGACCGGAGCCGCCGGGAAGGGGCGCGCTGACCGCGGCACCGGCGTGGAGTTCGCAACGAAGGCGCAGAACGTCTCCGTGCGCGTCGACGTGCAAGCGGGGGACCGCGGCGCAGTTCGCAGCGCACGCCTTCGGCTCGGCCAGCCTCGCCGGGATCTGGTCGAGGAGCTCCTTCGGTGGGAACGAGGCGGCTTCGGCATGGGCGGGGCGGCCCGGCCAGAGGCAGACGGCGAGAAGGAACGCCGCGGCCGCGCTCGAGCGGGCGAGGCCGAGCGCTCGGGGCGGAGGGGGAACGGTCCGAAAGAGCCTCCACAGGAGGGCCGCGAGCCCTGCAATCTTCAGGATCCGGAGGGTTCGCGTCGCGAGAGGAGGCAGATACAGCAAGGTGACCGTCTGGTCTCGCCGCACGGGACCGTTCCACTGCAGGTCGACGCGGTTCCAGGTCCAGGCCGGCAACCCCGGGCCGGTCTGGACGTTGGCCCTCGGATCGTAGTGGGCGGAGAGGTCGCGCGCGGGAGCCGCGGACGGGACGGGCCCCGGAGCAACGGGCTTCTGCGCCGCGAGAGGGGGGAGCGTCGGCCGAAAGGAGCGGGCGGCGTACTCGAGCTGCGGATAGAGGGCGAGTCTGGCTTCTTGCACGGCGAGCCCGAGACACAGGAGGGCAGTGAGGAGGAGCGTTCCGTAGAGATAGCCTCGCGCCCAGCTTTGCCACCGCTCGGCTTGGAGGAACCGCGTGAGCGCGGCTCCGACGAGCACGTGCAGCCACAGGTACTGGGGAGCACCGTTCGTGTGCCACGTGAGCCCGAGCGCCGCCACGAAGAGGGCGCCGGTCCATCTGCCGAAGAGCTTCGCCCCGGCGAGAGAGATCACGAGGACGAGGAAGAGGTCGAGCAGGTTCCAGCGTTGCAGCCAGGTGTCGGGTTGGTTGTCGACCCCGAGTGCGGCCAGAAGTCCCCAGCCGGGGGGAAGGTGGAGGGTCGCCGCAGCCTTCTCCACGTCGAACGCCCACCCCACGGCGGAGAGCCGGTTCGGGCGAGCTTCGATTCGGCTGTCGGTTGCAAGCTCGAGGGAACCCTGCCGGACCTCGACCCCGAAGCCGGCCTTCGCGTCGGTCTTCGTGATGAACCGGTCCTCGCCGTTCACCGACGCACTTCCGAGCGCGACGCCGGGCGCGGTCTCGAGGCGCCACGTGCGGGTCACCACCCCGGAGACCGCATCGTGCACGGTGTACCCGCGCCCGTCGAAGTCGAGCCATAGGGTCTTGCGGATCGTGAGCCGATCCGGTTCCGGGATCGGGTCCCCCCTGCGGATGACCTTGAACACCAGGGCGCCGCCGCGCTCCATCCGGAAGGCGGGGAGCGCCCGCCACTCCACGGGAAGGGCCGTCTGTTCGGGGTCGACGCGGGGCGCGCCCGCGGGTTCTACGAGGCGCACGTGGTTCTCCGCCTGAAAGGACCAGACCTCGGTAGCGGGCCAGGGGGCCGCACTCGTGGGCGCGGCGATCCTGTCCATCGGTCCTGACGAGTGAGCCTCGATCGTGAGGGTCCACGCGCCAGGACGCACCTGCGCCCGAAGCGTTCCGTCAGGGTCCAGTCTGGCGGGGATGGCAGACCGGAGCGCGTGAGGGGCGAAGCCCTGGAGCACGGGGCGGCCCAGGACGACTTCCCGGGGCGGGCCGGAGGCGTTCACCTGAATCCGGGTTTCGAGCAGCAAGGGGACTCCGTCGGAGATCTTCCGGAAGACCTGGAGCTCCGTCGCAGATGTTTGCGCGTGGCCGGCGTCGCGCGGCTGGAGCCAGAGCCGTCCCTCCTCGTCCCGAAAGGGCCGCGGCACAGGGCTTCCCGCCACGGAGAGCCGGACGAGGCCGACCTCTTTCGGGACGAGCAGCGTCTCGGGCAGGGCCCCCCAGGCAAAGGCGCCCGTGAGGACGTGCTCGCCGGCGGGGAGCCGAACCGACGGCACCCCGTTGCGAGGGACGACCGGGACTCGCCTCCCGTTCGCCGAGACCTCCTGCGGCCACTGCCTTTCGCCTCCCGGCAGGCCGACCCACTCCTCTGCATAGGTCCGCCAGGAGTGCGAGAATTGCCCGCCGGAAGTGCTCACCGAGACCTCCAGCGGGCCCGGCCAGGCGCAGTGCCGGCTCTCCGGCGCGTTCCAGTCGCTCGGGCAGAGGAGCGGCTCCAGGCCGTGCATGGCCCAGGGGACCCACGGCTCGAGTTCCCTGGGGACGTCCGAGGCCGCGGCCGAGGAAGCGCCCGACGCGAAGACGAACAGGAAGAGGAAGAGGTTCCGAGCGATTCTGGAAGGACTCGGCTTCGTTCGGACGGACTGGAGGTCGGTTGCCGGTCTGTTTCGCATGGTCGCTCCCTCCTCAGTGCTTTCTCCCGAGGAGTGCAGCGACCATGCCAGTAGCTCCTCCGGACCGTGCCGCTCAGGAACTGCCGTGCGGACGGATGCTTTCCGGCCGCCGCCCGTTTTCCCAGCTATGCCGAGCCTGCACGGGCTGCAGGTGGCCGACACGAAATGTACGCAGACTCCGAGCGAAACGGGCAGGGCCTGCTACTCTTCGTCCGGTGCGGAGTTCCCCGGGGCGCCCTCAGTAGGCAGTGAGTAGTCTTCGACCCAAAAACCCACATGACACTTGTCTTTTTCAACTCATGACTGAAAACTGAAGACTGACAACTCCATTCGGAAAGGCACCTTCCCGGATGGACACTTCCCCCAGTGCTCGAGGTCCACACCCATGCGCGACGTGATCCTCCACGCCTTCAACTGGCGCTATTCCGAGCTCGCGAGCCGAGCTCGCGCGGTTGCCGAGGTAGGCTACGGCGCCGTTCTCCTCCCCCCGCCCTTGTACAGCGATGCGGGCGGGGGCGAGTGGTGGCAGCGCTATCAACCCAAGGATTACCGCGTCATCCGGTCGTTTCTCGGCCGGAAGGCGGAGCTCGAGGAGGCGATCCGCGCTCTCCACGAGGTGGGACTTCGGGTCTATACCGACGTCGTCTTCAACCATATGGCCAACGAGAAAGGCCGGCCGGATCCCTACAACTTCCCCGGCTCCGCGGAGCTCGAGCGATACAGGTCGGAGCGAGCCTCGTTCGAGGCCGACCGCCTGTACGGCGACCTGGACGTGGGCCTCTTCAGTCCCTGGGACTTCAATGCCTGCGGGGATATCGTGAACTGGCACGACCGGCGGGAGTGTGAAGAGCGATGGCTCTCGGGACTGCCCGATCTGGATCTCAACGATTGGGTCATCGCGCAGCAGCGAACGTGCCTCGCCGCCCTCAACGCGCTCGGCTTCGACGGCTACAGGATCGACGCGATCAAGCACCTCCCGTACGAGCACGTGGCGAAGGTGTTCCAGGTGCCGGAGCTGGAGGGGGAGTTCGTCTTCGGCGAGGCGCTCACCGCCAATGACCGTGAAGAGAGCATCTTCCTGTGGCCGCTCCTCGAGTCGACGTCGATCTCCTACTACGACTTTCCCCTCCACGAGACGCTTCGCCGCGCCTTCTCCCCGGGCGGGAGCCTCCGGGAGCTCGTCGATCCCGCAGCCTACCGCCAGGCGCTCCCCTGGAAGCGGGCGGTGACCTTCGCCGTCACCCACGACATCCCGTACAACGACGGCTTTCGTTGGCAGCTGCTCGACCCCCAGGACGAGTTCCTCGCCAAGGCCTATCTCCTCTCCCGGGACGGCGGAGTGCCGCTCGTCTTCTCCGATCAGAACGAGAGCGCCGAGAAGTACCCATGCGACCGCGATCGGTGGAATGAAGCTTGGCGTCGCGCCGACCTCGCGGCGATGGTCGCCTTCCACAACGCCGTTCACGGGTCTCCGCAGCGCCCCCTCTTCGAGGCCGATGCCTTCCTCGTCTTCGCCCGCGGCGACCGGGGAGTCGTCGCCCTCAACAAGAGCGCCGAGTGGCAGCATCCCCGAATCC
>JACRCS010000542.1 GCA_016218905.1 Deltaproteobacteria bacterium | reverse complement strand
GGAAAGGGTTCAGGAGGGTGAGCCATTGGATGACCTCGGGCATATTGGCGATAGGAAAGACGAAACCCGAGAGCAGAAACGCCGGCTGGATGAAGAAGAAGGTCGTCATCATGGCCTGCTGCTGGGTCTCGCTCACGGTCGAGATGAGCAGGCCGGCCCCGAGGGTGCTCATGAGGTAGAGGCTCGTCCCGAGGGCGAGCACCAGGAGGTTTCCCCGGATGGGGATCCCGAACCAGCTCACGCCGACGAACGAGATGAGCGCCACGTCGAAGAACCCGATCAGGGCGAAGGGGATCGTCTTCCCCAGCACGAACTCGATCGGACGGATCGGCGTCACCATGATCTGCTCCATGGTCCCGATCTCCTTCTCCCGCACCACGGCCATGCTGGTGAGGGTGAGGGTGACGATGAGGACCAGGTTCGCGATCACGCCGGGGACGAAGAAGTTCCGACTCTCGAGGTTCTCGTTGAACCACACCCGGCGGGCCAGCGCCGCCCCGCCCGGCGGCGTCACCCCGCCCCGGAGCCGCGCGGAGCGGCGCCGCAGCTCGGTGTCGGCGTAGCCGCGGACGATCCGCGAGGCGTAGTCGAGGACGATGGCGGCCGTGTTGGAGTCGGTACCGTCCACGATGAGCTGGACCTCGGCCGTCCTTCCCGCGCGCAGGTCCGCTCCGAACCCCCGCGCGAAGCGGAGGAGCGCGGTCGCGTCCCCGCGGTCGAGCAGGGCCCGCGCCCGAGCCTCGGTCCGGACGTACTCCACCACGCGACAATAGCGCGATCCCGGGAACCTCGCCGTGAGCTCGCGGCTCTCGGGCGTCTGGTCGAGGTCGAAGACGGCCGTCGGAACGTCTCGCACGTCGTTCGTGGCAGCGTAGCCGAAGACGAGCATCTGGAGCACCGGCACGCCGAAGAGCATGAAGCGCATCCGGGGATCGCGGAAGATCTGGATGAACTCCTTGCGGAGCATCTGTCGCAGGCGATCCGTCGAGAGCGCCGTCACTGCAGCTTCTTTCTGAACTTGAGGTTCGCGAGCCCCACGGCCGCCCCCGCGAAGGCCACGAGGAAGAGCGCCTCTGCCGCGACGACCTCGAGCCCCACCCCCTTCAGATAGATCCCGCGGAGGATCGCGATGAAGTACCGGGCCGGGAACACCCGGCTGATCCCCTGCACCGGGATCGGCATGTTGCGGATCGCGTAGATGAAGCCGGAGAGGAGGAACGACGGGAGGAACGTCGTCACGAAGGCCATCTGGTTGGCGACGAGCTGGTTGCGGGTCACGATGCTGATGAGGAGTCCCTGGGAGAGCGCGCCCGTGACGAAGACGCCCGAGAGGCAGAAGAGGAGCGCGACGCTACCGCGCAAGGGGACGTGGAAGAGGAACTCCCCCATGAGGACCGCGATCAGGACGTCCGTCATCCCGATGGCGAGGTACGGGAGGAGCTTCCCAGCCACGAGCTCCGGCCCCTTGACCGGCGTGGAGATGAGCTGCTCCATGGTTCCGCGCTCCCACTCCCTCGCCACGGTGAGCGAGGTGAGCAGGGCGGCGATGACGGCGATGACGACGGCGATCAGGCCCGGCACGATGTAGTTCTTTGACTCCATGTCCGTGTTGAACCACACCCGGGGCCTGAGCTCCACGGCCGGGCGGGGCGGACCCGCCCCGGCTCGCCGGAGGAAGGCGGCTCTCACGTCCGCCGAGTAGCCTTCCACGACTCCCTCCGCGTAGCTCGCCGCGATGGATGCGCGGTTGGAGTCGCTCCCGTCGAGCACGAGCTGCACCTGGGTCGGCTGCTCGCGCCCGGAGCCGACCTCGGCGGCGAAGCGGGGCGGGATCACGAGGCCGAGGAGCGCCTCGCCCGTGTCGATGGCAGCCTCGAGCTCCCGATAGCTCCCGACGGTCGAACGGAGCGAGAAGTAGCGGGAGCCGGTGAAGCGGCTCACGAGCTCCCGGCTCGCGTGGGAGGCGTCCTGGTCCCAGACGGCGAGCGGCACGCGGTCCACGTCGAGGGTGAGGGCGTAGCCGAAGAGGAAGAGGAGGAGCACCGGGAGGGCAATGGCCATCGCGAGGCTTCGCCGGTCCCGGGCGATGTGGAGGAGCTCCTTCTTTGCCACGGCTTTGAGGCGGCTCAGTTTCGCCGCTCCCGACTTCGCCCCTCCCGGCTTCGCCCCTTCAGGGCTTCGCCGGGCAGGTCGGGGCTTCGCCCGGCCACGGCTTTCCTCCGCGGTCCCGAGTTCGGCACCGGGCTTCTCCTGGGTAGCCTCCGGCGGGCGAGGCGGGGACCTGTCCTGCGTAGCCCCTGAGGGGGCGAAGCGGGATGCCTCGATCAGCGACACGAAGACGTCTTCCAGGGTGGGGACGATCTTCTCGACCCGGTCGGGGTGGTAACCCCTCTCCTCCAGGAGCGCGCGGATCCCCGGGGCCGCCGCGCGGGCGTCGGCAGCGACGACGTGGAGGCCGCCGCCAAAGAGCGCCGCCTCCCGCACGCCGGGGAACTGCTCGAGCTCGTCCAAGGCATCCTGGGGCCGCTCGCAGGCGACCTCCAGGATCTCCTCGGCCATGTGCCTCGTCTTGAGCTCCCGGGGCGTGCCGTGGGCGATCAGCTCCCCGCGGTAGATGAGGGCGAGCCGGTCGCAGTACTCCGCCTCGTCCATGTAGTGGGTGCTCACGAAGACGGTCACTCCCTGGCCCGCCAGGTCGTAGATCAGGTCCCAGAACCGCCGCCGGCTCATGGGGTCGACGCCGGAGGTGGGCTCGTCGAGGAAGAGGATCCGCGGCTCGTGGAGGATCGAGCAGCCGAGCGCCAGGCGCTGCTTCCAGCCGCCGGAGAGGATGCCGGTCCGGGCGCGGCGGCGGTCGCCGAGGCCGGCCATCTCGATCGCCCACTCCTTCCTCGCCGCCTTCGCCTCCCTGGGGATCCGGTAGATGCCCGCGTAGAAGTCGATGTTCTCCTCCACGGTAAGGTCCTCGTAGAGAGAGAACTTCTGGCTCATGTATCCGATGGTGGCCTTGATGGCGTCGGTCTCGGAGCGGATGTCGAACCCCGCCACCGTGCCGCTTCCCGAGCTGGGCGCGAGGAGGCCGCAGAGCATGCGGATCGTGGTGGACTTGCCCGCGCCGTTGGGTCCGAGAAAGCCGAAGACCTCTCCCTCGGCTACGTCGAAGCTGATCCGGTTCACGGCGACGAAGGGGCCGAAGCGGCGCTCCAGGTCCCGGACGCGGACGGCGGGGCCGCTCACCGGGCCTCGCTCTCGCGGGTGACGACGCCGATGAAGACGTCTTCGAGGCTGGGAGGGATGGGCCGGAGCCCCAGGAGCTCGATCCCCGCTGCCGCGAGGACCTCCCGGGCGGCGGAGGCCGTCGCCTCCGGGTCTTCGGTCTGCGCGTGAACGCGGTCCCCGAAGAGCCCCACGGACCCGGTCAGCCGTTTCCGGAGGACGGCCGCGGCGCGCCGGGGCTCGGAGGTCCGGAGCTCGAGGAGCGACCCGGTCATGAGCCCCTTCACCTCCGCGGGAGTGCCGAGCGCCAGGAGCCTCCCCTGGTGGAGGAGCCCGAGCCGGCTGCACCGCTCCGCCTCGTCCAGGTACGCGGTGGAGAGGAAGATCGTCACCCTCTCCCGCAGGAGCTGGTAGAGGATGCGCCAGAAGTCCCGGCGGGAGACCGGGTCGACGCCGTTCGTCGGCTCGTCGAGGAAGAGGACCTTCGGGGTGTGGACGAGCGCGCAGACGAGCCCGAGCTTCTGCTTCATGCCGCCGGAGAGGTTGGCGGCGAGGCGCTTCCGAAAGGGGGCGAGGTTCGAGAACCCGAGCAGCCGGTCGACCCGCTCGCCCCTCGCTCGCCGCGGCACGCCGTAGACGTCGGCGTAGAAGTCGATGTTCTCGGCCACCGTGAGGTCCGGGTAGAGCCCGAACCGCTGGCTCATGTAGCCGATCTCCTCCTTGACGGCCTCGGCGTCGGACCGGATGGGGTGGCCCGCCACCCAGGCCTCTCCCTCCGTGGGGTCGAGAATGCCGGTCAAGAGCCGCAGGGTCGTGCTCTTCCCCGCGCCGTCGGGCCCCACCAGGCCGAAGATCTCCCCCTCTCCGACCCGGAGGCTGAGCCCCTCCAGCGCCCGCACGTCCCCGAAGCGCTTCCCGAGCCCCTCGGCCCGGATGGCGTCGTTGGTCATTTCGGTTCCATGATTCCCATCATTCCCATGGGTCCCATGATGGGACGTATGGGGCTCATGGGACTCATGGGAGCTATGGGGTCCTATGGTCATTATGACCAAGCTCGATCGCCGCGTCGGCCGGCATGCCCGGCTTC
Organism: Deltaproteobacteria bacterium; assembly: GCA_016218905.1. The sequence continues at coordinate 2,302 of JACRCS010000542.1, read as the reverse complement.
AGCTCCGAGGCGGGGTTCTCTACGTCGACCTTGATCCGGTAGACGAGCTTCACGCGCTCCTTCCGGGTCTGCACGCTCTTGGGCGTGAACTCGGCCTCGGAGGAGAGGAAGGAGAGCCGGCCCTCGTAGGCCTTTCCGGGGAAGGTGTCGCTCGTCACCCGCACCCGCTGCCCGAGCTTGACCCGCCCGAGGTCCGTCTCGTCCACGTAGGCGCGAAGCCAGACGCGGGCGAGGTCGGCCACCGTCACGACGGGCGTGCCGGGAGCGACGTACTCCCCCGGCTCCACGTTCTTCGAGAGGACGACTCCCGAGAGGGGCGCTGTCACGGTGGCGTAGCCGAGGCGGGTCTCGGCCTGGGCGAGCGCCTCCCGCGCCTCGGCGACCCGCGCCCGGGCCTGCTCGATCGCCTCGGTCCGCGGTCCCTTGCGGACGAGGCGCAGGCGCTGCGTCGACTCTTCGAGCGCCGCCCGCGCCTGTCGGATCTCCTCCTGCCTGGGGCCCTCCACCACGAGCTTTCGTCGCTCGTCGCTCTCGCGCACGCGGGCGAGGGCGACATGGTACGCCGCCTGGGCGGCGTCGTTCTCCCTCGCCGAGATGAGGCCGAGCCGGTAGAGCTCCGCCTGCCGGGCGGCGTCGGTGCGGAGCCGCTCCGCCTCGGCGCGCTCCCGGGCGAGCGCCGCTTCCGCCGCCTGCAGCTCCTGCGTGCGCGACCCGGCCAGGAGCGCGTCGAGGGCGGCCTGGGCGCGGCGCTCGGCGGCTTCCGCCTGCCCGATCTCCTCGGGCCGAGAGCCCGCCGAGAGCTCCGCCAGCGCCGCCTCCACGGCACGGACCTGGGCCTTCCGCAGGGCCACGTCGGCCTCCAGGTCGCGCGAGTCGAGCCGCGCGACCACCTGCCCGGCCTTGACGACGTCTCCCTCGGAGACGGCGCGCTCGGCCACGCGGCCGCCGATCCGGAAGCTCATCTCCACCTCGGTCGCCTCGATGTTCCCCGAGACCGGGAGGACGCCCTCCGGGCTACCGTTCCGGTTGCGGAAGTACAGGAACGCCCCGGTGCCCGCAGCGAGGAGGAGGAGGACCACGGCGATCGGTCTCTTCATGACGGCTCCCGTACCCTTTTCCGTCGGCCTTTAGCGGGGGCGCGGGGCTCCCGCTCGACGGCGGCCCGAAAGATCTCCCACGCCTTCGCGAGGTGCTCCGTCGCGTCGAACTTCCCGTCGCTCAGGAGCCAGAAGACCGCCGCCGGCTGGACGAGCCCCAGGAAGAGGATCGAGACGGTGCCGGGGTCGAGCTCCGGTCTGATCTCCCCCCGCGACTGCCCCTCGCGGACGATGTCGGCGATCCCGCCCGTGTAGCCGCGGAGCGCCTCCCAGACTGCCGCCCGCCGGTGCGGGCGCTCCAGGTGGACCTCCTCCGAGAAGAGCAGCCGGGGGATCACCTGGTTCTCCTGGATGAGCCGCACGTGCCGGCCGGCGAGCCGTTCCAGCCGCTCCAGCGAGGACTCCGTCTCGCCGAGGACCGCGGCGACGTTGGCCTGCAGGCGCCTCGGGACGAGGTCGATCACCGCGTCGAGGACTTCCTCCCGCCCTTTGAAGTGCCGGTAGATCGCGGAGGGAACGAGGCCGACGCGGCGCGCCACGGCGGCGAGGCTCAAGCCCCGCACCCCCGTGCGGCCGATCAGCTCGAGCGCCGCCTCGGCGATCTGCTCCCGGCGAGTCTGGGTGTCGAGCTTCTCCGCCATGGCTCCTTCAATGTGATGTGACGATCACTTCACAATATCCGCCCACGGGCGCTGCCGTCAAGGGAGCGGCACCGGCGATCAGAGGCCCCCTGTGGGAGCGGTCCCGAGACCGCAATCTCGGCCGGAGGCCGACCGGACCAAAACCATCGCGGCCTGGAAGCCGCTCCCACAGGTGAATAGTAGTCTCCGGGTTCAGAACCTTGTGGGAGTGGTCTCCAGACCACGATCTCGGCCGCAGGCCGATCAGGGAGCCGAAACCATCGCGGCCTGGAGGCCGCTGGCGACAGCGCCCTTCTCTTGTGGGAGTGGTCTCCAGACCACGATCTCGGCCGCAGGCCGATTCGGACCCAAACCATCGCGGCCTGGAGGCCGCTCCCACAGAAAACAACACCGAAAAGGCCGAGGCATCGTGGCCTGGACGGCCGCTGGCGACAGCGCCTTTCTCCTGTGGGAGTGGTCTCCAGACCACGATTTCGGCCGCAGGCCGATTCGGACCCAAACCATCGCGGCCTGGAGGCCGCTCCCACAGAAAACAACACCGAAAAGGCGGAGGCATCGCGGCCT
>JACRCS010000524.1 GCA_016218905.1 Deltaproteobacteria bacterium | reverse complement strand
GGGCGAGCTCCAGCGCCTCTTCGAAACTGCCGGCGCGAAGGACCGAGAGCACGGGCCCGAAGAGTTCTTCCCTCGCGAACCGGTGGTTTCGGTCGGTGATCTCGAAGACGGCGGGCGGGACGTAGTAGCCGCTCGGGAGGTCCGGCGGCAGCTCGCCCAGGAAGAGGGGGGCGGCGCCGGGTCCGGGCTCCCGCCGGGCCTCGCAGAGGCGGGCGTAGGCCTCCTCGTCGATGACGGGCGGCAGCCGGCAGCCCGGGCGCTCGGCCGGCTCCGGCGAAAGGCTCCGGCAGGCCTCGACGAGCCGGGCGACGAAAGGCTCGTGGGCGGTGGAGACCGTAATGACGCGGGAGCAAGCCGAGCACTTCTGGCCCGCGTACCCGAAAGCGCTCGCGCGGACTCCCGGCACGGCGTCGTCCAGGTCGGCGTCGTCGTCGACGATGATCGCGTTCTTCCCGCCCATTTCGCAGACGATCCGGCGCACCTGGGGCTGACCGGGGACGGTCCGGCTCGCCTGTTCGATGAGGGCGAGGCCCACCTTCCTGCTGCCCGTGAACGCCACCTGAGCCAGCAGCGGCTGGCCGAGGAGCACGGGCCCCACCTCCTCCCCGACGCCCGGCAGGAACTGAATGACCTCGGCGGGAAAGCCGGCCTCCCGCATGTGGCCGTAGAGGGCGTAGCCGACGGCGCTCGATTGCTCGGCGGGCTTCAGGATCACGGTGTTTCCCGCCATCAGCGCCGCCGTCGACATGCCGGTGAGGATCGCCAAGGGGAAGTTCCACGGCGCGATCACGAGGCACGGCCCCCGGCCCTCGTACCAGCACCAGTTCTCCTCCCCGGCGGGGCTCGCGAGCTTCCTGGCCCCGAGCTCCACGATCGCCTGGCGCGCGTAGAAGCGGCAGTAGTCGCTGGCCTCGGCCACGTCGGCGTCCGCGTCGCGCCAGGGCTTCGCCTCCTCGATCGCCTCGAGGGCGGCCAGGCCGCGGCGGTCGGCCTCGAGCCGCTCTGCCAGGCGTTCGAGCAGCTCCGCACGAGCCTCCACCGGGCGCCCCCTCCACTCGGGCCAGGCCGCCCACGCGGCACAGACCGCGGCTTCGGCGTCCGCGGCCGTTCCCACGACCACCTGGGAGACGATTCGGGAGAGGTCCCCCGGGCAGGGGCGCTCCAGAGCTCTCCCCGCCGCCCGCGTCCCGCGGGCGAGCACCACGGGTACCCGTCGGGGGAGGCTCGCCTGCACCTCGGCGAGCGCCTTCCGGAAGGCCTCCCGCGCGGCAGTCTCGGTGAAATCGGTGAGACTCGCGTTCGGAAACAGCCCGCCGGAGGGCCGGGGAGAAGGGCGGCCCGGTGCGGGCTTGGCGAGGAGCGCCTCGGGGTCCGTCCCCTCCCGGTGGGTCAACCGCAGGAAGCTCGTGTTGGCCGTGTTCTCGAGCAGCCTGCGGACGAGGTACGCCATCCCCGGTACGAGCTCCCCCACGGGCGCGTAGATCCGGACCCGCCGGCCCTCGGCCCGGATCGCGTCCCGCTCGGGCTCCGCCATGCCGTAGAGCATCTGGACCTCCCAGCCCTCCGGCGGCGTTCCGAGTCGCTCCCCGGCGGCGAGCCCGTGGGCGAGCGAGCGCAGGTTGTGGCTGCCGAGGGCGGGCGTGAGCGCGCCGCCGCTCCCGAGCAGGAGGCGCGTGAGCCTCTCGAAGTTCGCGTCGGTGCTCCCCTTGTCGAGGAAGACGGGGACGTCCCGGCCGAGCTGCCGGGCCCTGGCGACCTCGAAGTCCCAGTAGGCTCCTTTGACGAGGCGGACGGTGAACGGGGCGCCCCGCGTCCGCGCCAGGGAGGCGAGGCGTTCCAGATCCGCTTCCGCCGACCGCAGATAGGCCTGGAGCGTAATCCCGACGTCCGACCAGTCGCGCAGCTCCGGCTGGAGGCAGAGCGCCTCGAAGAAGTCGAGCGTCAGCGCTCGAAGCTCCCACTGCTCCATGTCCAGGTGGACGAAGGCGCCCTCCTCCCGCGCGAGCCTGAAGATCGGGAGCGCCCTCCGAAGGAGCCGGGCGACCGCGCCCTCGGGGTCCGCGGCCTCGAGTTCGCTGTCGAGCGTCGAGAGCTTGAGCGACAGGTGTGCGGCCCCGGAGACGGCGGGCCAGCCCCTCCTCCCGGCGACGAGCGCCCTCAGGAGCTCCGCGTAGCGCACCCGGTACGCCTCGGCCTCCGCGTCGCTCACCGCGACCTCCCCCAGCAGCGCGACCGTGGAGTCGAAGCCCCGGCGGTGGAGCTCCCGGAGCCGCGGAAGCGCGTCCGCCGCGCCCCGGCCGGCGATGAAGCGGCGGCCCATCCCCTCGACGCGACCCCGGACGACTCGGGCGGTGAGGGAGGGAAGGATGCCCAGGCCTGCGAGCTTCAGGGCCGCGGCCACGGGCCCGGGGAGCTCCTCCACGTGGGGGAGGAGGTACTCCCGGACGTGGCGGATCACCTGGTCGGAGGAGCGGAGCGAGGGGAGGACGTCCAGGAACCGGAAGAGGTCGGTCTTGAGGCCGGGTTGGGCCATGATCCGGTCGAGGAGCCGGGCCTCCCACGCCCCGCGGTCGAAGAGGCCCGCCTCGACGCCCCGCGCGCGGCTCCAGAGAGCGATCCCCTTGGCGTGGGTAGCGGTTTCGAGCGCCTCGTCCGACTCCTCCCTTGCCATCGACTCTCCTCCCGGCCGGATGGCTGCTTCGCAGCGCGGAAAGCGTACCCGAAAGGGAGGCTTTTTCAACGTCGCGCGGAGCATTGACGGCGCCCGGCCCAGACCCGACGTAGAAGGAGGGAAAGTGAAGAGCTACCGGAAGGGACTCTGGTTCGAGGTGCCGAGCCGGCGGGGCTTCGTGAACCTCACCCGGCAAGTGAGGGCGAGCCTGCAGGAGAGCGGTGTCCGCGAGGGCTCCTACTCCGTAACGCGATGCACATCACGGCCTCGGTCTTCTTCTCGCCAGGTTCGACCGTATGAGGTTGCGCCAGGTCGCTCCGGTAGAAGCGGGGGCCGGCTCGGTTTCCCGCTTCTTCCCTCGTCTCCACGAGCGCGTTATCACCACCATGCGATCCGGCCCCTCTCCGCATTGTGTCCCGAAGGACCAGGAGCCGGGACCCTTCGAATGCCCGTGTTTGACCCATAAGGGGGCACGGCTCTCCTGGGTGATCCTTGCGCGGAGTGGCGCTAGAATTCCCGGAGCAGGACACTCTCATCACCACCGAGAGAAGAAACCACGTCGCAGTAACTCGCCCGAAGAGCCGGGGCAGGTACGGAGTCGCTCGGAAGATGAACGACGTCGAACCCACGCTGATCTACGAGACCGTCCACGGGAGCCGAGCCTACGGACTCGGGCGCCCTGACTCGGACGAGGACCTCAAAGGCATCATCATCGGCCCGGCCTCGTGGTACCACGGTTTTCGCGGAGGGCCTGAGCAGTTTGAGATCTCGCCGGACCACGTACGGTACGAGGTCCGGAAGTTCTTCCGGCTCGCCGCGGGGGCAAACCCCACGGTCCTCGAGCTCCTCTGGACCGAAGCGGACGACGTGCGGGTGCTTGCGGCCGCCGGCAAGCGCCTTGTGGATGCTCGGGACCAGTTCCTCTCGAAGCGCGTTGCCTCGAGCTTCGGACGCTACGCCCTGGCGCAGCTCAAGCGAATCCAGACGCACCGGCGGTGGCTCCTGAGCCCTCCCAAGGCCGAGCCCACCCGCTCCGCCTTCGGGCTGCCGGAGCGAACGCTGATACCCGGCGACCAACTCGGCGCGGCTGAAGCTCTGATCGCCCAAGGGAGACTCGAGGAAGCCGAACTCACTCCCAACTTCATCGCCGTCCTCGACCGGGAGCGGCGGTACCGGCAGGCCCGCACCGAGTGGGAGCAGTACCGGAATTGGCAGCGCACTCGAAACCCTACCCGGGCTGAGCTCGAAGGCCGCTTCGGCTACGACACGAAGCACGCCATGCACATGGTGCGGCTTCTTCGGATGGGAGCGGAAATCCTTTCCACCCGTCGCGTCGTTGTCCGCCGGCCGGACCGGGACGAGCTTCTGGCAATCCGGGCTGGGGCGTGGAGCTACGACGAGCTGATGGCGCGTGCGCAGGAGCTCTCGCAGAAGGTGGAACACGCTGCAGTCGACTCGGTCCTTCCTGAGGAGCCGGACGCTTTGGCGCTCGACGCCTTCTGCGCCTCGCTCGTGGAAGAGGTGCTGGCATGTTGACCCCCGATCTAGATCTCGGACGCCGGTTCCTGGTGAAGAACCCTCCTCCGGGCCAGGTTCTCCTCTGTGCGGTTACGGGCAGCCACCTGTACGGCTTTCCGTCGCCGGACAGCGACCTGGACCTGAAGGGGATCCACGTCTTCCCCACGGAGTGGCTCCTCGGGCTGGAGCGCCCCGCGGACACCTACGACCGCTTGGAGCTCTTCGAGGGAAGCGAGTGCGACTACACGAGCCACGAGGTAGGTAAGGCGCTCCTACTCCTCCTACGAGGGAACGGAAACTTGCTTGAGCGAATGCTCTCGCCGTTCCAGCTCTGGCGGGGCGAGCGGTATGAAGAGCTCGCGACCCTCGCGCGAGGTACAGTAAGCCGCAGGTTTAGCCAGCACTACGCCGGCTTCTTCCGGGGAGCCTGCAGGGAGCACCTAGCGCACGAGCCGCGTCAAGCCAAGACCATGCTCTACGCCTATCGAGTCGCCTTGACGGGCCTGCATCTTCTCCGTTCGGGGGAACTCGTCGCAGACCTCGGCATCCTAGCTCCCGAGTACGGATTCCCCCAGATCTCAGAACTGATTCAGCGCAAGCGAGCCGGAGAGGAGCGCGAGCCCCTCACTCCGGAAGAGGAGGCGGCCTATCGAGGACGCTGGCCCGAGCTCGAGGCGCTGCTCGCTTCCGCCGTTCAGGAAAGCCGTCTGCCGCCGGAGGCGTCGAACCGTGCCCATTGCGAGGACTGGTTGATCCGGCTTCGACGAGAAGCACTGGGTACCGGGTAAGGAGTCAACTGCTCCGCAGCCTCCGATAACCCCTGCCCCAGCCTGTAGATGAGCGTGTCGATCACGTAGGCCAGGTCACCCCCCCCGCAGCTCACGGGCCTTCTTCTGCCGGCCTTTTGTTTCGGCGACCGACACCGACAGCGGGCCCAGCTCTTCCCCCTTCTTCTCGTCGTCCCCTTCTGTCGCAGCCGGGACGGGCTTCTGGGCCCCATGCTTCGCCGCGTCCACCTGACTCGCGCAGGGAACTTGCGAGGTCGGCAGCCCATGAGTATTATAATGCGTATGATCATCCGAGAGGAGCCGCCCCAGTGCCCAAGACCGCACGCATCACCTTTCTGAGTACGCCCGAGTTTAAGCAAATGTTGGAGGATGAGGCGAGAAGCCGCCACGTCAGCGTTGGCGAGCTCATTCGGGGCCGTTTCAGCACGGAACTGACGGACGAGGAGATCGAAGTGCGCCAACTCGCCGTACTCCTGACGAGGGAGACGGAGGCCGCACGCGCCTCTCTGACTTCCGCGATCACAGAGGCGCAGGAGGTGCTCTCGGCGCTGCGACTGCGCCGCGAGGAACGTGAGCGTAAGGCCGTCTGATGTCTACGCTCGGTGACGCACTTGCAGCGCTCAAGGCCGCTCTGAAGCTCACGGACGACGTCAAGGCGCTCTCGGAGACGGTGAAGAGCTTCGCCGAGGAGGTCCGGGAACTCGACCGGCGAACCACACGCGTGGAGGCACGGCTCGACACCATCATGGACTTCG
>JACRCS010000533.1 GCA_016218905.1 Deltaproteobacteria bacterium | reverse complement strand
GTTGCGCGTACCGGGTTGCCGTAGGGTGGGCGGTTCTCGCGCAGCGAGGTTCGCCCACGCGTGGGGCAACCCGCCTGCGGCGGAACGCCCCACCCTACGCTCAGGGGCAGATGCGCAAACAATTGTGACGCTCTGTATAGGATGGGTTCGGAGGGGGAGCCCTATCGCCCATACTGGTCCTCCAGCCTCACGATGTCGTCCTCCCCGAGGTAATCCCCATTCTGGACCTCGATGATGTGGACAGGCTCGGCACCGGGGTTTTCCAGACGGTGGGGGGTCAAAGCCGGGATGAAGGTGGACTCGCCCGGAACGAGCGTTAGCACCTCGGCCCCTCGAGTGACCCGCGCTGTCCCCGCAACGGCCACCCAGTTCTCGCTCCGGCGGTGATGAAGCTGGAGGGAGAGCTTCTGCCCCGGCTTCACCTCGATCCTCTTCACCTTATAGCCCGAGCCCTCCTCCAGCACGGTGTAGCTCCCCCAGGGGCGGTGTACCGTGCGATGCACCTCGCCCTCCTCGCGGCCGGCGCGCTTCAGAGAGGCAACCACATCGCGGACCTCCTGGGCTCGGTCCTTGCTGCAGACGAGGAGGGCGTCGGGCGTCTCGACGACCATGGTATCGTGCACGCCTACCAAGGCCACCACCCGTCCGTCCCCGACTACGAGGTTGTTAGCGCTTCCGACAGCCACCCAGTGGCCTGCTCCCGAGAGCTGGACCACATTTCCATCCGCATCGGGCTGGAGAAGGTCCTGGAGGGCCGAAAAGCTCCCCAGATCCGACCATCCAGGATCCATAGGCAGCACGGCCACGCGCCCCGACCGTTCCATGACTGCGTAATCGATGGAGATCTTGGGCAAAGCTTCGTAGAGCTCCTTGGATACCGGCTCTCCCGCGTCGAGCGCCGGCCGCAACCGCTCGAGGCCCTCGTACACTTCCGGCGCGTGGGAGGCCAACTCCTCCAGGATCCGATCCGCGCGAAAGGCGAACATGCCCGAGTTCCACACGTAGTCGCCACCGGCCAGGTACGCCTCGGCCGTGGACCTATCCGGCTTCTCGACGAAGGCGGCCGCTTTGCGAAAGCCGCCGCCCTCGGGCAGCTCCTCGCCCAAGCGGATGTAGCCGTACCCGGTTTCCGGAGAAGAGGGAGTGATGCCGAATGTCACGAGGTAACCCTGCTCGGCCACTGCGCCCGCGCTCGCCATCGCCCGCCGGAAGCCTGCGCCGTCGCGAATCGCGTGATCGGAAGGAAGCACAAGGAGGATTTCGCGTTCCCCGGAGGCCATGGCCGCCAGACCAATCGCGGGTGCGGTGTTCCGTCCCGCCGGCTCGGCCAAGAGCCTTCCCTCCGGATCGATGCCGAGTTCCCGGAGTTGATCGGCGATGAGAAACCGGAGCTCCTCGGGCGCAACCACTAGGAGGTCTTCACCGACCAGGGGCCGCACCCGCTCGACCGTTTCCTGCAAGAGGCTCCGGTCCCCGAGGAGCTTCAGGAACTGTTTCGGATACTTCTCTCGCGAGAGCGGCCAGAGCCGGGTACCGGACCCGCCGGCAAGGATCACTGCGCGCATGAACGCCTCCGGAGTTATTCGTCGCGCCCATCCGGAAAGTGCCTTTCCGGATGGAGTCGTCGTAGGGCGGGGCTTGACCCGCCGAATTGGCCGACGCGGCCGGTCGGAAGTGGCGCAGCGCCGCTCTGGCTCATCATCTCCCCGGGATGGTGCGCCTCCTCGAAGGGAACGCGAAGTATAGCACCCAACGCCCGGCCGACGGCAGACGGAGATCTCCAGCTACCCCCTCCCTCTCCCGCTGCCGTAATACCGAAAAGAGTAGCCCCGAGACGCCCTCACCGAAATTTTCTCTTCATTTTTTTCTAATCATTAACTAATATCCGCCGCCAGACGCCAGAGGGCATTCAGGCTTGGTAGCCGCGCGTCAAAGGGGGGGCGGCCGGACTGCTCAACGGCCCCTTCGACAACTTCGCCTCGCATAACCCTAACGATCCATCTCCGCACGTTTCGTGCCGACGGGAGACGTTCGCGTAGAGCCTTCGGCTCTTCTCGGGAACTGGGTTGTCGTGTGCCGGCGTGAACCACATGTAGAAGGGGGACCCTCATGCACACCTTCCGAGTCAAGCGTCACATGTCCAAGTTCATGATCTCCTTGCGCTTCATCGACGCGGCGATCGTCCCCGGCGTGCTCTTCGTCCTCGCCCGTGCAAAAGGGTACGGGTGGGACGCGTCTCTGAACTTGCTGGGCATCCTCGGAATGCTCATGGCCGCGCTCTCGATGGAAGCGGCCGGGCTCTACCGGGCGTGGCGGAGCTTTCGGCTGCGCGCCGAAGTGCACGCCCTCCTGCTCGCGTGGACCTTCGTCGTCGGCGGGATCCTCATCGTTACGTCGGTCATACCCACGCAGTTCCGCGAGCTCCCATCCGAGCTCCTGGTCCAGTGGCTGGTGCTCACTCCCGGCACCATCGCCGGAACCCACGCCCTCGGCAGGGCGCTCCTCCACCAGCTCCGCAAGGGCGGATACAACACGAGGACGGCGGTCATCGCCGGGGCCGGCGCCGTCGGCGAAGCCCTGGTCCGGAAGCTCTCGTCGGCCTCCTGTACGGGCATCGACTTGGCCGGTTTTTTTGACGATGACCCGAAGAAGCAGGGACGAGCTCAAGAGGGCGTCCGAGTCCTCGGAACGCTCGACGAACTGGTGGAGTACGTAAAGGCGAACTCAGTCGACCTCGTGTACCTGGCTCTCCCCATGCGCGCGGAACAACGCATGCGCAAGCTCCTGAACGAGATCAACGAGAGCACGAGGGCCGCGGTCTACATGGTCCCGGACATCTTCGTGTTCGACCTCCTGGGGTCGCGGCTCCACGACCTCGACGGCATCCCGATGGTTTCGCTGAGCGAGTCTCCCCAGATCGGACCGGCCGGGACGTTGAAGCGCCTGGAAGACCTCATCCTGGCGACGGTCGGGCTCGTGCTCCTGTCGCCCGTCTTCCTGCTCGTCTCTGCGCTCGTGAAGCGTTCCTCGCCGGGTCCGGTCTTCTTCGGCCATGAACGCGTGGGGCAGCACGGCCGGAAGTTCACTTGTTACAAATTCCGCACGATGGTCCCCGACGCCGCCGAGGTCCTGGCGAAGCT
>JACRCS010000519.1 GCA_016218905.1 Deltaproteobacteria bacterium | reverse complement strand
GCTGGCCGCGTTCCTGGACGCGCTCACGGACCCTCGCGTGCTGGCGGAGTCGGCCCCCTTCGACCATCCCGAGCTCTTCATCCCCGAAGGCGACCCGGAGGTGCTGCTCCGGATCCCCGCCAGGGCGGCCGACGGACAGGCTGCCCTGCCTTGAGGGCGGCCGAGCGGTGAGCGCGAGCGCCCCAAGGAGGGGGCGCCGTCCCGGCGCTGCTGGTGATCCACCCGGGGTAGGGGCAGGCTCTCCTCGGTTCGACCCATCCTGCCCATGGGACCCATGGGACCTATGGGACCTATGGGAAGCATGGGACCAAGGAGGGCCGCGCGGGCGGCACATCGTGTGCCGAATCGCGGAGTCTGAAAAGGCCGCAGAGAAGAACAAGATTGGGGGCTCGGGACAGTCTTTCCGTCACGCTTCGGGCGACGTGAGCCCCTCCCGGATCGCGTACTTGACCAGGTCCGAGAGCGTGTGAAGGCGGAGCTTGATGGAGATTCGACGGCGATACGTATCGACCGTCGCCTCCCCCACTCCGAGGAGCAGCGCGATCTCCTGCTTCGTCTTCCCCTCGGCGAGGAGGCGGAGCACCTGGCTCTCCCGAGCGGAGAGGGCCGACGATCCGGTGTTGGTCCCAGCTCTCTTGACGTAGCCCTCGATGACCGGGCCCGCCACTTCGGGGCTGAGATATCGCCGTCCGGCCAAGACAGCCCCGATCGCGACCAGGAGCTCGGAAGGATCGCTGCTCTTCAAGAGATAGCCCACGGCCCCTGCCTCGAGCATCGAGGAGACGAAGCGGTCGTCGGAGTACATGGAGAGGGCGATCACCCGCGTCTCCGGGCTTTCGCTCAGGAGACGGCGAGTCGTTTCGATGCCGCTCAGCCCGGGCATGCTCACGTCGAGGACGACGACGTCGGGCCGCAGCTCCGCCGAAAGCCGAAGCCCCTCCTCTCCGCAGCTCGCCGTCCCGACCACCGAGACGCCCTGCTGTTGCAGGAAGCTCCGCAAGCCGGCCGAGAAGATCCGGTGATCGTCGATCAAGTCGACACGGACGTTCACGAGACGCTCCTTCTGCGTGCTAGCGTGTGGTGAGGCCCTCCCGGACCGCGTACCTCACCAGGTCGGCCAGGGTACGAAGGCCGAGTTTGAGCAGGACGCGGCGGCGGTACGTCTCGATCGTGGAGGTGCCCACTCCGAGGAGCATCGCGATCTCTGCCGTACTCTTCCCCTCCGCCAGAAGCTGCACCACCTCCCGTTCGCGCGACGAGAGGGAAGGGCGCGCCGGAGCGCCACGGCCGCCGCGCTTCTCGAGCCAGGCCGAGACCTTCTCCGTGTCCAGATCGGGGCTGAGGTACGTCTGTCCCTCCGCAACCGTGCGAATCGCCGCCAGCAGCTCCGAAGGGGCGCTGGCCTTGGGGATGTAGCCCGTTGCGCCCGCCTTCAGCATCTCGGCGACGACCCGGGGCTCCGTGTGCATCGAGAGCGCGATGACCCGGGTGCTCGCGCTGCGGTCGCGGATTCTGCGGGCCGCGTCGATGCCGTTGAGCTCCGGCATGGTCACGTCCATGATGACCACGTCCGGCGAGAGCTCGCCGCAGAGCTGGAGCGCAGCCCTGCCGTCTCGCGCCTCGCCCACGACGTCGATGTCCGCCACCTCCGCCAGCAGACTTCGGAGCCCTTCCAGAAAGAGCGCGTGGTCATCCACCAGGAGCACGCGAGTCGCCGCCAAGGCTTTCCTCCTCCGGAGTTGTGGGGTTTAGGGGCGCCACGAGCGTCACGCGCGTGCCCGGCTCGGCCGGCTCGATCTCGATGAGGCCTCCGAGCGAACCGAGCCGCTCCCGGATGCTGAAGAGCCCGAACCCCTGTCGCGCACGGAAGGCGCCGTTTGCAGGCGTCGCGAACCCTGCACCGTCGTCCTCCACGACGATGCGTACGTCGTCTTCCTCCCTCGCGCAGGAGATCCGGACCTCGCGGGCGCGAGCGTGCTTGACGACGTTGGCGAGGAGCTCTCGCACCGCCTGGAAGAGCAGGACCGACACGTCCTCGGGAACGTCCCGAGGGAGGTTGCAGCTCTCGAAGACCACCTGGAGCCCGTGATCTTTCGCCGTCTTCTCTGCGAGCCAGTCGATGGCGGCCTCCAGGCCCATCTCATAGAGGATGGGAGAGCTCAGCTCGAAGGTGAGCGTCCGGGCATCCGCGATCGCCTGATCGATGAGCCCGAGGCCGTCTCTCAGCTCCGGCGGACAGCCGTCTGCCGAGCCGTCCCGGAGGAGCGAGGCGAGCTTGATCTTCGCGAAGGCGAGCCCGGTGCCGATCCGGTCGTGAAGCTCGGTGGCGAGCCGGCGCCGCTCCCGCTCCTCCGCCAGCGTCAGCTCCGAGGAGAGGGCGCGCAGCTGCTCCTGATGGCGAAAGAGCGCGTCCTGGGCCTGCGTGCACTGCGCGATCTTCTCCACCAGCGCCTCGTTCGTGGTCCGGAGGGACTCGGTCTGCTCCCGGACCCTCTGCTCGAGGTCGAGATTTGCTCGCTCCAGGGCCTCCCGGGCCTGCCGGAGACTCCACTCGGCCCGAAACCGTTGCCTCTGGCGATGGAAGAGGCCCCCCACGGCAACACCCAAGATGAGCGCCCAGGCGGAGAAGACGCCAGCGGTGAGGCGCTTCCAGTGGATCTTTTTGGCGAGCTCGGTCTCCTCCACGACGATCTCGAACGCCTTGGCCTGTCGCGTGAACTCCTCATACACCGCGTCGTAGCGCTCGTCGATGGGAGTGCCCGTCGAGGATGCCCAGGGGATGCTGATCCGTTCTTCGGTAATGGCCTGGAGCGTCTTCAAGATGCCGGAGAGGAGCTCCGCGCGGGCGCGCAGGGCCGGATCGTCGAGCGGCTCCACGACCAGGCCGTACTCCGTTGCTCCGCCTCCGGTGAGAATCCTGGAGAGGGCGAGGGCGTGGTCGATCTGCCGCCGGACGTCTTCGACGTTCCGCGTCGGGTACTCGATCGTCCTCTCCTCGATGTACTCCTCGAGCTCCAGGTGGGAGTTCGCCGCATAGACCTGCATGTCCATGATGGCGTCCATTCGGGCGAAGTTCCTGGCCCGCAGCCCGCTCACCTCTCGGGTCCACAGGAGTAGGACCAGCGACAGGATTCCGAGGAGCAGTACCGTCACGGGCACGGCCAGGAGGGCAGAAGGGCGGTCCGCCGCAACGGAGGCCTCGGACTGTCGGAATGCCTTGATCATCTCTTCGGCGGCACCTTTCACGTGATAGGACGGCCGACACGGGCGTGTCACGGGCCCGCGCGGAGTCTACCGCGCTCTGCCGGGACGGCCACCGGCGGATGCGGCGGCCTGGAGAGGTCCCATTCCAATAAAAAACGAAATCTGTCCCGGTTCACAGCTTGCGACCTTGAAATCGGCGGGTATGAATATTCCAAGGTTCGCGGACCCGAGTCGAGCGATCTGAGAGCGCCGGCGCGCCTTCCCGCGCGTTTCCACCGTCGCGTACACCGCAGAGCGAGAGTGCTCTGCGGCGGTTCATTGGACCGCCGCCCCGGAGGGCGGCAAGTAGAGGAGCAAGATGAAATACACAGTGCTGATGGGATTGCTGACGGGGGCGGCCCTCACGCTCGTCGGGTGCGGCGGGGGTGGTGGAGGAGGGGGGGGAACTCCCCCGCCAGGCGGCGGCGGCCCCGTCGCCGGTCTGGGACATGGGGCTACGCTGGATACGTTCGACCCTCCGGGGGTGCTGGTGGCGAATCCCAGTTCGGTGGTCGGAGGCGGAGACCCGCTGATGAACGACCTGATCGTCGGCCTGGACTCGGACCTCGACGGCATCGAGAACAACGCCGACGACGATATCGACGGCGACGGCCTCCTCGACGCGAACGACAACGACGATGACGGCGACGGGGTCCTGGACGTCGACGAGGCAGACAACGCCGCGGCTGTCGATCCCGCACACGACGGAAACGACGCCGACGGTGTCGACGCCGTCGGCGGAATCATGGACGCTTCTCCGTTGGTTATGGGAGTGGCGGGAAACCCTGCCGCTCAGAACGCCGGCAGTAAGGTCACGGCTCGAGCGGCCCTGCTCCAGACTGTCGAGCACATCGACCGGTGGCCCGCGCTCAAAGCGGTTTCCGAGGACACCGACTGGGACGGCTTCCCCGACGCGATCGGGCCGGCGGAGCCCCCGGACATCACCGACGCCGACGTGGCCGCGGCGACGGCGGCCGGCCTCGTGGAGGACGGCGATCTGGACGGCGACACTTTCCCGAACGCCACCGATCTGCGCCCGAGAGACCCCACGAGGCACTGATCCCCCCTGATAAGAGCCGAAGAGCAGAGAACGAGAGCCCGGAGTCCCCGGGCTCTCGCGCCTCGGCGCGGCCAACGCTTTCCCCGCCCTGATCGCTCCAGACGGAGGTGGTTCACATCTCCACCCGCGTCACCACCCCCTGCACGCGGTTCACCGGCAGCTTGTAGAACTGCACGAAGTTGGGCGCGAGCTTCTTGATGGTGGAGAAGACCCGCCAGAAGAGGTTCCGGGTCTGGATGTCCTCCACCCCGTAGAACATGACCTTCGGGCGGATGCCGTGCTCGCGGAGGATCGCTTCGATGTCCGGCACCTCCAGATACCCGGCCCGCACGGTCAGCGAGTCCAGTCCGCTCGCCAGACCCTCCGTCAGGTCGGATTCCAGTCCGAAGGGTTCGTCCGTGCGCGCAACCGAGATGAAGACGTTCCGTTCGTAGATGATGTTGCAGGCGAGAATGCAGTGGACGACGTAGGGCGGCACCGGGTTTGCCTCCCGGGTGAAGAAGACAGCGGTCCCGGGAATCCTCGGCGAGAGGCCATAGACCTCCTCGTAACCGATGTGAAAGGCCTCCCAGTTCAGCGGCATTAGCAGGCGGTAGAGAGTCTTCTGTCCCCGCGTCCAGATGAACATGACGGCCAAGGGGACGGCGGCGAGGATGAGCGACCAGTACCCGCCGTGAGGCAGCTTGTTCATCGTCGCGATGAGGAAGACTACGTCAATGACGGTCACCAGCGCGGTGATCGGGACCTTCCACCGCTCTGCCTGGCACCAGAAGATGATCAACATCATCACGCCGGTGATCACCATCGTGCCGGTCACGGCGAAGCCGTACGCGGCGGCGAGGTTCGTGGACCGCTTGAAGAGCAGCATGATGAAGAGGACTGACGCCAGCAGCATCCAGTTCACCGATCCCACGTAAATCTGAGACTTCAGTTGGGTGGACGTGTAGTCCACCTTCATCAGCGGAAAGACACGGGTCGTGATGCCCTGGTAGATGACCGAGAAGACCCCGCTGATCATCGCCTGGGAGGCGATGATCGTCGCAGAGATCGTCAGGATGAGGAACGGGATGTACAGGACGGGTACCTGGGACTTCACCATGGCGAAGAGGAGGTTCTTGGCTTCCGGGTGGTGGACGGCGTAGACGCCCTGCCCGATGTAGTTGAGCACGAGGGCGACGAAGACGAAGTTCCACGCATTCAGGATGGGTTTTCTGCCGAGGTGCCCCATGTCGGCGTACAGGGCCTCGCCCCCGGTGGCGCAGAGGATGACCTCCGACAGGACGAACAACCCTGGGATCCCGTTGCGCTGGAAGAACTGGAAGGCGTGGTGCGGGCTCACGCACCCGAGCATCTCTACGTCTTGGCCGATGGAAGCGATCCCGGAGGCGCTCAGGGCGGCGAACCAGACCACCATCACCGGCCCGAAGGCTTTCGCGACGCGGTCGGTCCCACCTTTCTGAAAGGCGAAGAGCCCGACGGCGATGACGGCAGCGGCGAGGATCAACACCGGCTCGCTGAGGTCCTCGAGACCCGGGATGAGGACGGCGCCCTCCACGGCCGAGAGGATGCTGATCGCCGGAGTGATGACGCCGTCGCCCAAGAGGAGGCCGACGCCCAGGTAGGCGATGAGACTGACGAAGGTGACGACTCGCCCCTGCTTTCGGATCCGGACGAGGATCTCCTTCATCACGATCTTGCCGCCCTCCCCCTTGTGGCTGAGGCTCATGGCGAGCCAGCAGAACTCCACCGTTACGAGGAGCACGAGGGTCCAGAAGACCAGTGAGAGGATCCCGAGGACGTTTTCGCGGTTCGGCTCGGTCAGCGCGAAGACGACTGTCAGCGTGTAGATAGGGCTCGTTCCGATGTCGCCGAAGACGAGCCCCATCGCCTTGACAACGCCGCCCCACCAGCTGTCGTTTCCCGGGTTTTTCAACGACTCACCTCATGCCCCTCCCGGGGCCCGGTGCTGCAGTTGGCCGGTATGCTGGTCCGAGGGTCAGAGTTTAACCCGGGTGACGACGCCGTGGACCCGGTTCAGGGGGAGGTTATAGAACTGCACGAAGTTGGGTGTGAGCTTCTTGATGAGCGAGAAGATTCCCCACACCAGGTTGTGCGTCTGGATGTCCTCCATGCCGTAGAACATCACCTTCGGCCGGATTCCCTGGGCCTTCAGCACGCCCTCCGTGTCGAGCACCTCCATGTAGCCCGCTCGGATCGAGAGCGAGTCGAGGCCGGTGGCGATGCCCCGCTTCAACTCGACTTCGAGGCCGAGGGGCTCGTCCGTACGCTGGACCGAGATGAACACGTTGTTCTCGTAAAGGATGTTGCAGGCCACGATCGTGTGGACCACGTAGGGGGGCACGGGATTCACGTCTCGGGTGAAGAAGACGCCCGTGCCCGCGATGCGGGCGCAGACGGAGTAAATCTCCTCGTAGGCGATTCGAAAGGCGTCCCAGTTGAGAGGCATCAGGACCCGGTAGAGTTTCCGCTGACCGCGAATCCAGATCAGGATGGTCGCCAGGGGAACCGACGCGAGGACGAGGGACCAGTAGCCGCCGTGGGGCAGCTTGTGGAGGTTCGCGAAGAGGAAGACGAAGTCCACCGCGGTGACAGCCGCCGCGATCGTCGCCCGCCAAGCCTTCCGCTGATAGCCGAAGATCAGGGTCATCACGATCCCGGTGATGCTCATTGTACCGGTCACGGCGAGGCCGTACGCTGCGGCCAGATTGTGGGATCGCCTGAACAGCACCATGATGAAGAGGACCGCCAGCAGGAGCAGCCAGTTGATCGTCCGGATGTAGATCTGGCTCTTCAGCTCCGTCGAAGTGTAGTCGACGCGCATGAGGGGCCATATGCGAGTGGTGATCCCCTGATAGATGACAGAGAAGACGCCGCTGATCAGGGCCTGGGACGCGATGATCGTCGCAGTGATCGTCAGGAGGAGGAAAGGGATGTAGAGGAGCGGCGCCTGGTGCTGGATCATGCTGAAGAGGAAGTTCTTCGCGTCGGGATGCCCCATGGCGAAGGCGCCCTGTCCGAGGTAATTGATGCTGAGGGCGGCGAAGACCAGATACCAGGCGTTGACGATCGGTTTCCGGCCGAGGTGTCCCATGTCGGCGTACAGGGCCTCTCCGCCGGTGGCGCAGAGGATGACCTCCGAGAGTACCAGGAACGCAGAAAGGCCGTTCTCCCACAAAAAACGGAAGGCGTGATGGGGGCTCACCGCGAGCAGGACCTCGGGCGCGCGGGCCAGAGAGGTGAGCCCGGACGCCGTCAGCGCCGTGAACCAGACGACCATGATGGGCCCGAACGCGCTGGCCACCCGGTCAGTGCCTTTGTTCTGGAAGAAGAAGAGCCCGAGGGCGATGAGAGCCGCGACGGCGATGAGGGCCCCCTCCTGGAGGCCACCGAGCCCGGGGATGAGAACCAGCCCCTCCACGGCCGAGAGGATGCTGATGGCCGGCGTCAGCACGCCGTCACCGAGGAGCAGGGAGACGCCGAGGTACGTGAGAAAGCCCACGAAACCCGCGACGCGGCCCGACCTGGCGGTCTGGAGGAGGATCTCCTTCAGGACGATCGTGCCGCCCTCGCCCTTGTGGGAGAGGCTCGTGGCGAGCCAGCCGTACTCGACGGTGACGAGGATCGTGAGTGTCCAGATGACGAGCGACAGGATCCCGAAGACGTGCTCCCGCGTGGGCGGGGTGAGCGCGAACACGACGGTCAAGGTATAGATGGGGCTCGTGCCGATGTCGCCGAACACGAGACCCATGGCCTTGACGATCCCGCTCCAGCGGGATTCTGCTTCCGCCTGACTCACGCACACGCTCCCGTCATCGCGTCCTTCCTCGGCGACCGCGCATTATCGGGTAGCTCTCCCGGATTCGCCAGGGTTCTCGAGAAGGCCGGACGTTGCGGCGGTTACTTCGCCGGCTCGCTGACCACGCGGGTCCGACGGCGGGTGCAGCACGGGCCGCCGGGAGTGCCGGCGGCCCGCTGGGATGAGGGTCCTGGGAGGCCGGAGGGCTTAGTTTGCGTCCGTCCGGAAGAGCTCGCAGCCGTGAGGGAGTGGCCGGCTCAAAGCCCCGCTCAGCCTGTGGTTCTTGAATGACGACTGAAGACTGACCGATGACTCCATCCGGAAAGGCACTTTCCGGATGGAAACTAGATCGCGGCCGGCCCCGTCTCTCCCGTCCGGATCCGCACGACGTCCGTGAGTTCCTGGACGAAGATCTTGCCGTCGCCGATCTTTCCCGTCCGGGCCGACGCCGAGATCGTGTTCACCACCTGGGCCGCCAGCTCGTCGGGCACGACCATCTCGATCTTCACCTTCGGGACGAAGTCGATGCGGTACTCGGCGCCCCGGTAACTCTCGGTCTGTCCCTTCTGCCGCCCGAAGCCCTTTACCTCGGTCACGGTCATGCCCTGCACGCCCACGTTCTGGAGGGCGGTCTTCACGTCCTCCAGCCGGAAGGGTTTGATGATCGCCTCGATCTTGATCATGGCTCTCTCCTCGAAATGATGTCCGACCCTTGCGAGGCCGGACGGGAGCCCTCTCGGGCTGCCGGTTGGCGGGAAACCTCCTGGCACGGCGCTTTTCAGGATTCATGCCATGAAGGGGCGAAGCCTGCCCGCGCAGCGCGGGAGAGCCGTGGCGCGGCCGGACCGCCCGGAACATATTCGAACGACCTGCGGGCCTTTGATACAGAAATGTCACAATAAGGCGAGTCTGGCACATTAATGTTTCGTCAGGCGGGGAGCCCGAAGGGGAGGACTCTGGCTTCTGCCCGGAGGCTCGCGGGAAAACGGTGCCTCGGAGCGCGTGGTACGGTCCTTGAAACGGAGGCCGCCGACAACACGGGGCGTCGCCGGCGGGTTCGGCTGAGGAGCCGCCGCCGGGACGCCACCAACCTGACGAGAGCGCCGCTTGAGGACGCTCAACCACAAGGAGGAAGTCATGAAGAGAGGAACCGCCGCCACCACCTTCACCCTACTAGCCGCGCTCGCCGCGGGCGGAAGCGCGCTCGCGACGCCGAGCACGACCTACTGGACTCCGGCCACGACCGACATCCAGGGTTACGGCGTCCTCCACATCGGGGTGGACAACTA
Source organism: Deltaproteobacteria bacterium (assembly GCA_016218905.1). The sequence continues at coordinate 8,078 of JACRCS010000519.1, read as the reverse complement.
CTTCAAAGTCGTGAAGCGGTCCAGTGACGTGGCCTTCCCGACCGACGCCGGGCTGACGATCGGCGTGCTGCCCTTCGAGAAGGTCCAGGCAGAGGTCGGGATCGACTACCTCCAGCCCACGGACGACCCCGTCTTCTTCAACGCGAAGGTGGGGACGCCGGAGGGCGCGCTCTTCGCCGGTTCCCCCGCCCTGAATCTCGGAATCTTCAACGTCGGGACTCAGTCGGACAGGGACAAGCTCCGCACCGACCAGGACATCGGGTTCGCGCTCGCCGGTAAGACGATCCCGGGGCTCGGCCGCCTCTTCGCGGGCTACTACCTGGGCAACGCCGCCACGCTCAAGACGAATCTCGGCGGGAAGACGAACCACGGCTTCATGGTCGCGATGGACCGCGGCATGTTCCCCACCAAGGACGCCGCGGGCAACGAGTACAACCGCGTCGTCCTGGCGGCGGACTACGCGTCGGGCAAGAACGCCATCGGCGGCGGCGGCGCCGGCGTCTACTACTTCTTCACGAAGGACGTGAGCCTCCTTACCGGGCCTGTGTGGTTCAACGACAAGGATTTCAACGGCAAATGGAAGTGGACGGTTCAGCTCGACATCAACCAGAAGCTCTTCTAGGGCGTGCTCTTGTGGCCGGCCCGCGCCGGCGACACCTGACCTAGCCGGAACTTCCGCCCCCCTCGTACCCCATTCGGAAGGAGATGACGATGCGTCCCCTGATCGGAATAGCTTTGTCCGCGCTCTGCCTCGTGAGCTCTCTGACGCTCGCGCCCGCTCTGGGAGCGGAAGAAACCACGGCCGCGCCGGTTGCGGCGGCTGCCGAAGCCGAACCCGTACCCGCACCCGCTGCCGACGCCGCGATCCCCGCCGCGCCCCTGGCCGCCGCGCCGGCACCGGCACTCAAGATCGAGGCGCCCGCCAGCCGCCAGCCGGACCCGAGCGGCGCCAACACCGGCGCGGCGTACGACGTGAAGACCGGGGAGACGAGCCTCCTCGACCTCGCGAACGCCGTCGGCCACAACAAGGTCGCCATCAACATGATGTGGGTCCTCCTCACCGGCTTTCTCGTCATGTTCATGCAGGCGGGCTTCGCCATGGTCGAGACGGGTTTTACCCGGGCGAAGAACGCCTGTCATACCATGGCCATGAACTTCATGATCTACCCGCTCGGCATGCTCGGCTTCTTCATCTGCGGCTTCGCCTTCATGTTCGGCGGCCTCGGCGGCATCGGCACCATGGGCGGTTACGACGGCCTCAACCATGAGATCTCGCTCCACCTCTTCGGCAAGGACTTCGGCATCCTCGGTTGGAAGGGCTTCTTCCTGTCCGGCTCCGCCTACGATGTCGCCGTATACGCGCTCTTTCTCTTCCAGATGGTCTTCATGGACACCACGGCGACCATCCCCACGGGCTCCATGGCGGAGCGCTGGAAGTACTCCTCGTTCTTCCTCTACGGCTGGTTCGTCGGCACGATCATCTACCCGATCTACGGCAACTGGGTCTGGGGCGGCGGCTGGCTCGCGACGCTCGGGAAGAACTTCGCCCTCGGCCACGGGCACGTGGACTTCGCCGGCTCGTCCGTCGTGCACCTCACCGGAGGCGTCCTCGCGCTGGTCGGCGGCTGGATCATCGGGCCGCGGATCGGGAAGTACAACCGGGACGGCAGCGTCAATGCGATCCCGGGCCACAACATCCCCATGGCGATCATCGGCACCTTCATCCTCGCCTTCGGCTGGTTCGGCTTCAACCCGGGCTCGACGCTGGCCGGCACGGACCTCCGGATGGCGGTCGTCGCGACGAACACGATGCTCGCCTCCGCCACCGGCGCCATGGCCGCCACCCTTTGGATGTGGATCTTCCGGACGAAGAAGCCCGACCCGAGCATGATGGCGAACGGCCTCCTCGCCGGTCTCGTCGCGATCACCGCGCCGTGCGCCTTCGTAAATGCCGCGAGCGCCTGCCTCATCGGGCTTATCGCCGGCATCGTCGTCGTAGAGGCGGCGTTCTTCATCGACCAGAAGGTCAAGGTCGACGATCCGGTGGGAGCGATCGCGGTCCACGGCGTCAACGGGATCTGGGGGTGCCTCGCCCTCGGGCTCTTCGCGGACGGCTCCTACGGCGACGGCTGGAACGGAGTGCCGGGAGCCGTCACGGGGCTCTTCTACGGCGACGCGAGCCAGTTCCTGGCCCAGCTGATCGGGGTCGCTGCAAACGTGGTCTACGTCGGGATCGTGGGCTTCATCGTCTTCAAAGTGATCGACGCCGTGGTGGGGCTGCGCGTCTCGGCCGACCAGGAACTCGAAGGCCTCGACGTGCCGGAGATGGGCGTCGTCGGCTACTCGGGCGTCGTCGCGGACAAGGTCGTCGAGACCCCCGTCTCCCTCTAGGGGTCTCGCCACCCGGGCGACCCCTCTCTTCCGGAGGATGCCGCGGCGGCATCCTCCTTCCCCTTCGCTCGGGAGGTCCTCCGGTGTTCGGCTCCTCCGCCAGATCCGCGCGGTCGCTGAACCTCTGCGACGTCTCGCCCTGGGCCATCGCTTCCCTGGCCTTCAACGAGGCGCCGAGGCCGCTGAGGATCCAGGGCGTCCGGCGCTCCCACCGAAACCTCTTCGCCCGGTTGGAGAAGGAGGTGGATCCCGTGCGGAGGGCCGAGATCTTCCACGACTACGTGGACGTGGCCTTCCAGCTCCATCACTGGAGACAGGAGACCTCACCGAGCGGGCGGCGGAGCCTCAAGAACACATATTTGAGATTCCTGCGGGGTTGGATGGTGGACTCGAACTCGGTGGAGGGAGCGGTGCTGAAGGGCTGGGTCGAGAGCCGTCTGGGTCTCCTCCCGACCTACCACGTGGAGCCCATCCGCGGGATCCACAGCGAGGCTTACTACCGCTACACCGTGGACCGGATGCGCGGGCACGAACGGACCAACGCCATCGACGCGCAGCTCGACCTCCTCTTCGAGTTCGTCCAGTACGAGTTCCGGCGGCCCCCTCGAGGGACAGCCCACCAGACGCTCTATCGCGGCGTCAACGAGCTCGCCGAGCACGAGATCCTGGAGGACCGCGGGCGAGGGAAGCTGGTGCTCCGGCTCAACAACCTGAATTCCTTCACCCGGGACTTCGAGCGGGCGTGGGAGTTCGGGAGCCGGGTGTTGGAGGCGCGCGTGCCCGTGGCGAAGATCTTCTTCCGCTCGGACCTCCTGCCGGTGCCCGTGCTCAAGGGCGAACAGGAGGTACTGGTCATCGGCGGCGAGTACGAGACCCATGTGCGCACGTACTGACGGCGCCGCAGCCGCCGTGAACGTTCGGGAGAGGGCTCGGGCGGCTTTTCTCGGCTTTGCGCTCGGAGACGCCCTGGGGGCGACCACCGAGTTCATGACCGCGGCCGAGATCCGTTCCGCCTTCGGGGTGCACCGGCACGTGATCGGGAAGGGCTGGCTGGGGCTGAAACCGGGCCGCGTCACCGACGACACGGAGATGTCGCTCTGCCTGGCGCGGGCGGTGGTCGCGGTGGGCCGGTGGGATCTGCGGACGGCTGCCGAGCACCTGGCGGTCTGGCTCAAGAGCGGACCGGTGGACGTGGGGACCACCTGCCGGCGGGGGATCCGCGCATACCTCTTGAAGGGTCAGTTGGAGACTCCGCCGGACGAGTGGGACGCCGGCAACGGCGCGGCCATGCGCATGGTGCCGGTGGCGCTCCTCACGCTCGGGGCCGACGAGCTCCTCGAACGGGTGGGGGTGGAGCAGGCGCACCTCACGCACAACCACCCGCTCTCGGACGCGGCCTGTCTCGCGGTGGGACGCATGGTCCAGACCGCCGTGCTCGGCGGCGACGCTCCGGCGCTCCGGGACGTGGCGAGGGACTTGGCGGTCCGTCACCCCGTGTTCCGGTTCAACCCCTACCGTGGGGAGTGCTCGGCGTACGTGGTGGACACCCTGCGCACCGTCTTCCACCACTTCTTTACGACGGCGACCTTCGAAGACTGTCTGGTCGCGGTCGTGAATCAGGGCGGCGACGCGGACACGGCGGGAGCCATCGCGGGCGCGATCTGCGGCGGCTTCTACGGCCGCGAGGCCCTTCCGCGCCGCTGGCTCCGGCGGCTCGACCGGAGCGTCTTCGCCGCGATCGAGGAGCTGGCGGAGCGGCTGGTGCTGCTCTCGCCGTGGGTGAAGGGCAGGCTGTAGGGTGGGCACCGCCCGCCAAACGGGAAGGCGAGGGTTGGTGGGCGGAGCCCACCCTACGTCCTGTCGCCGTGGGTGAAGGGCAGGCCGTAGGGCGGGCACCGCCCGCCAAACGGGAAGGCGAGGGTTGGTGGGCGGAGCCCACCCTACGCCCTTATGGGAGCCACGGAACATAGGTCCCATAAGTCCTATAGGTCCCATAATTCCCATGATTCCCATAGCTCCCATGATGGGGAGGCATGGGATTTCATGAGAGCCGTAGGGGTGGGCGATGCCCACACCTCGGCAAGGAGCCGTGATGAGAACCGTAGAGTTTTGCGACACGACGCTGCGCGACGGGGAGCAGGCGGCGGGGGTCGCCTTCACCGTGGCAGAGAAGGTGGCCCTGGCGCGGCTGCTCGATGAGGCCGGCGTCTCGGAGATCGAGGCTGGCACCCCTGCCATGGGAGGCGGGGAAGAGGAGGCGGTTCGCGCGGTTGCGGCGCTCGGTCTCGGCGCCAGGGTCAGCGCCTGGAATCGCGCCGTCATCGCCGACCTGAGGCGCTCGGCGGCGGCCGGCGTCCGATTCGTGACGGTCTGCGTCCCGGCCTCGGACCTGCTCCTCCGCCACAAGGTCGGGCGCAGCCGCGCCTGGGCCGTGGAGTCGCTGGCCGAGGCGGTGCGCTGGGCCAGGGACCGGGGGCTCGTCGTTTGCGTGGGGGCGGAGGACGCCTCCCGGGCGGATCCCGCGTTCCTCGAAGAGCTCGCCTCGGCGGCCGCCGGCGCCGGCGCCGACCGCTTCCGCTTCTCGGACACGGTCGGCTGCCTCGATCCGTTCCAGGTCAGGGAGCGGATCGAGGCGCTCGGCGCGAGCCTCCGGCTCCCCATCGAGTTCCACGGCCACGACGACCTGGGGCTTGCCTCGGCCAACGCGCTCGCCGCGGCGGCCGGCGGTGCGAGGCACCTCAGCGTGACGGTCCTCGGGCTCGGAGAGCGGGCGGGGAACGCGGCCCTGGAAGAGGTGGCCGTTGCCCTCCGGAAGGGCCGTTCGGCGCGGACGGGCGTCGACCTCTCCCGGCTCGGCGCCCTCTGCGACGCCGTGGCCCGGGCTTCGGGCCGCCCCATTCCCGCCGGAAAGGCCGTCGTCGGGTCGGCCTGCTTCTCCCACGAATCCGGCATCCACGCCGACGGCGTGCTGAAGCGCTCGGAGACGTACGAGCTCTTCCCGCCCGAGACCGTCGGCAGGGCGCGCTCCATCGTCCTCGGGAAGCACTCCGGCCGCCACGCCCTCGCGCACCGGTTGGCGGCCCTCGGGTGGCACCTCGGGCCCGCCGAGCTCCCCCGGATCCTGGATGAGGTCCGCCGGCTCGCTCTTGAACGAAAGGCACCGGTGGAAGACCGGGACCTGGTCAGCCTCTGTCGGACCGAGGCCTGCGGGGTGACCCGATGAGGCTCCCCGAAGGATCGCCGACTTACGGCACGGCAATGACCCGCACCCCTCCTGCCTTCGACTCCGGGCGCGGTGCTCGGAACGCGGTCCGCGAAACGCGGCCTCAAAGGAGCGACACCATGGACGCAGCGCTCAGCCTCAGCGACCTGAAGCTCAAGGTGCTCTACGAGATCAGCCGGGTCATCGGCCAGGCGCTGGACCTCGACAGCACGCTCGAGAGGATCCTCACGGTCCTCTCCGAGACGCTCGAGCTCAAGCGAGGGACCGTGACACTGGCGAACCCGCGGACCCGGCGTCTCGCGATCCGGGCCTCCCACGGCCTCACCGCCGAGGAGAAGCGGCGCGGTGTCTACCGCCTCAACGAGGGCGTCACAGGGCGGGTCTTCCGCACCGCCCAGCCCTTCGTCGTGCCGGACATCCGGCGGGAGCCGCTCTTCCTCAACAAGACGGGGGCGCGGAGCATCGAGAAGGGGCACGTGGCGTTCCTCGGCGTCCCCATCGTCGTCATGGGTGCTCCGGTCGGGGTATTGAGCGCCGACCGCCTCTTCGGAAACGAGGTGTCCCTGGAGGAAGACGTCCAGTTCCTCACGATCCTCGGCACGCTCGTCGCGCAGCTCGTGAGCCTCAACCAGCAGGTGCAGGCGCGGGAGGAGGGACTCGTGCGGCAGAACGAGTCCCTGAAGGCCGAGGTCTCGGACCGGTACCAGAACTTCTTCATGGTCGGGCAGAGCCGGCCCATGCTCGAGGCCCAGCAGCTCATCGAGAAGGTGGCGCCGACCCGCGCGACCGTCCTCCTGCTCGGTGAGTCGGGCACGGGCAAGACCCTCGTCGCGCGGATCATCCACGAGCTGAGCAGCCGGGCCAAGTTCCCGTTTCTCAAGGTGAACTGTGCAGCCGTGCCCGAGAACCTGCTCGAGTCCGAGCTCTTCGGGTACGAGAAGGGCGCCTTCACCGGCGCGGCCGCGTCGAAGGCGGGCCGTTTCGAAGAGGCCGAGGGCGGGACGATCTTCCTCGACGAGATCGGCGAGCTCCCCCTCGGTACCCAGGCGAAGCTCCTGCGCTTCCTCCAGGAGAAGGAGTTCGAGCGCGTCGGCGGCAACCGGACGCTCCGGGTCGACGTCCGCATCGTCTCTGCCACCAATCGGGACCTCTTGGAAGAGGTGCGGCAGGGGGGATTCCGGGAGGACCTCTATTACCGGCTCAACGTCTTCCCGATCCGGGTGCCCGCGCTGCGGGAGCGCCCCGAGGACATCATGCCGCTCGCGAACCACTTCCTGGGGCGCCTCGCCCGGGAGTACGGCCGTCGCCTGGAGTTCGCGCCCGACGCCTCGAACGCGCTCCTGTCCTACAAGTGGCCGGGCAACGTGCGTGAGCTCGAGAACCTGCTGGAGCGGCTCGCGATCCTCACCGACACGGCGGCCATCTCCGGCGCGGATCTCGCTCCGTACTTCCCCTCGAATCCGGACTCCTCCTCCGGCCACCGTACCGGCACGGAACAGACGCACTCGCTCCAGGAGCTCGAGCGCAGCGAGGTCGTGGCGGCCCTGGAGCGCAACCGCTGGAACCAGACGCGCGCGGCGCGCGAGCTCGGGATCACGCTTCGGCAGATCGGCTACAAGGTCCGGAAGTTCGGCCTCGAGTCCACGGTGACCGAACGGCGGGCGAGATTCGGAAGTTTCTGACGTTCCTGTAAGCGGCCGCCTTTCCCTTTTGTAAGAGGCCGCGGCGGAAGGGCTCGGTCCCATCGATCTCATGATTCCCATGTGTCCCATCCTCGGCGTCATGGGAGCTATAGGAACGATGGGAATCATGGGAAAGATGAACCCCCTGAGCCCGACAGCGCGGCGGCGGCCCTCGGTGGCACGCCGGTTGCTCAGGAAGAGGGCACCAGCCATAAGCCCGGAAAGGAAGGAATCATGGAGCCAGCCCGAAAGAACGCGCAACTGCCTGACCCGGAAGAGGTCAAGAAGAAGTTGATCGAGAAGTACCCGGCCAAGGTCGCCAAGAAGCGCGGCCAGCAGATCGTCGTCAATCGGCCGAAGGCACCCGGCGAGTCGCCCGAGATCCTCTCGAACACGCGCACCACGCCCGGGATCATCACCCAGCGCGGCTGCACGTACGCCGGCTGCAAGGGCGTCATCCTCGGCCCGGTGCGGGACATCCTCACGATCACCCACGGGCCCGTGGGCTGCGGCTTCTACTCCTGGCTCACCCGCCGGAACCAGACCGACGCCGGGAGCGACGGCGTGAACTACATGCCGTACGCCCTCATGACCGACATGCAGGAGGAGGACATCGTCTTCGGCGGCGAGAAGAAGCTCCGCAAGGCCATCGAGGAGGCGTACGAGCTCTTCAAGCCGGAGGCGATCGCGGTCTGCGCCACCTGTCCCGTGGGTCTGATCGGCGACGACATCCATGCCGTCGCGCGGGACATGAAGGAGAAGCTCGGGATCAACGTCTTCGG
>JACRCS010000518.1 GCA_016218905.1 Deltaproteobacteria bacterium | reverse complement strand
GTCGTGGAACCAGAGCGTCGTGGCCCGCTGGTCATTCGGGTACTCGTACACTGCCGCGCCGTCGGCCCAGAGCTGCCCGAGCGGCGAGCTCGCTTTGAAGTGGTCGTACAGGGTTCCCGTCGTATGGTTCACGCCCGTCGACCCAGCGGGTAGAAACCAAGCCTCCGCGTACCCGTCGCTCTCCTGGGAGACTTCGATGCCGTGCAGGTGCGGGACGAACGGCACCGGGCCGATGTACCGGCCGGTGGCTTGGTCGATGTACGGGTTCGTCCAGTAGGGGTCCGTCGGATCTCGCGGCGGCGCCATGTCCCTCACGCCAATCGGGTTTGCCCAATGGATCATCGGGTCGACCGGCAGGAGGTGGGGCAACGGCTTTCCGGTCGCGTCCTTCAGATCATTGATCCACTTGACGCGCACGGGGCGGCCGTGGGTCGCCTCGATCGTCAGGGCGGGATACTGAAAAGAGGCCGGATCGCTCTGGGAGCCGAAGCCCCAGACGGGCGTCTTCGGCATCGGCGGGGGCAGGACCTGCTGCTCGAACTGCCTCACGGCGAGTTCGTAGTAGTCGGTTGCTCCGTCCGACGGCGTCTGCGGCATCGCCTCGATCAGGATCACCGGCTCCGTGAACTTGGGGATCTTCAGGGGATTCAGGACTCCCGCGGCGATCACGCCATCGTCGAACGGAGACGGATCATCCGCATCGGCGACGCCGTCGGCATCCTGGTCCGTCGAATCGTCTGCCACGTTCGGGATGCCGTCCCCGTCGTCGTCGGCAAGGGGAGCCGCGGGGTCGGGAAGGGACGGCGGCGTCCCGCAGGTTGCCCTGCCTCTCGTAGGCTCGATCGTCACGGTCCCGAGGTTTACGTCGGGGGCACCCTCCGGCAGAGAGAACGTCGTGCGCCCGGTTGTGGGGTCGACCTCCAGAGCGCCCAGCGTCCCGCCTCCGGGAGCCGCATCCTGGAAGAGCATCAGGTAGTCCTGCCCGGCCGGCACCTCGAGCAGGAAGTGACGATCGGTTGGGGTAACAACTTCCGTAGCCGGCACCCCGCCGTTTCCCGGCACAAGGGAGACGCGAACCTGGTCCGGCAGGGCGAGTGCTCGCTCCTGTCCCGCTGCAACCGCTCCCGGCGCCACGTCGCCCTGAACCACGACCGTATCCGGCACTACGGGTCCAGGCCCTCCCCCACCGCCTCCCCCGCCGCAGCCGGCGACCGACATGGCCGCGAACCACAGCGCGATTCCATAAAAACACCTTCGCCTCATGAGGGCACCTCCGGGTGTGCTGAAGCCTCTCCGGGCTTCGTTGTCCATGAACCTGGTTCGAGCCAACCCACCTTGCGAGCTAAACGTTCATCCGCCTGATCTGCTAACCTCGAAGCATGGCCACCCAAACCACTATTCTGGCCCACCTTATACGTATAGCAAGTCGGCTCACCCGTATGCGGTACAGACAACTTCGTCGAGCGGTGCAGCTCATCCACACCGAAGGTCGCTTTGGCGCCGAAATGTAGGAATATCCTTACAGCGTATTTCGGCGTTCACCTACACCACCACGATAATTGGCCCGTTTGACCTCCCGCCAACTCCTATTAGCTTGATCCCTTGACGCAGATCAAAGCCTGGCGGAGCGGGAGAGACTAAGTTTGCGCCCATCGCGCATCCGCAAAGAACATCATGGTCGGACCACCGGCCCGACTGCACGTTTGCGTCCGGAGGACAAAGGTGACCAACCGCCGCCGGTTTTCCGCCCAGGCCCTCGTTGCTGTCCTGATCGCTCTTCACTTGCTGAGTGGCATGAACCTCTGCCCAAGAGGGGAAGAGGGCGTCGGAACGAGCAACCACCCGACCGGCGTGAACGCGGACCCTTCACACCAAGCACCTGAGGACGGCGCCTCTGGCCATCACCAGCCGGGCTCCGATCACCGAGGTCACCCGGAATGTCCTTCCTGCTTTCTGGTGGGGACGAGACCCGAGCCGCCTTTCCTCACGCGGTACGGCCGTCCCCCGGCCCCTTCCGACGAGGAGTTCCGCTCACCCGATTACGATGTCCCGACGCCGATACCCATCACCTGACCTCGAGCGGCCGCACCGGGCCGCGTTCCCTCCCGGTGCTGGGCCGCGTGGAGACGTGACAACGCGCAAGACGAGAGATACTCGACGCTTACGACTGACCAGGAGATGAGATGATGAACAAGAGACAGAGCTTCCTTCTTCGCGCCGCTACGGCCTTGGTGTTCGCTGCGGCGGTCTTCCTTCCCTTCTCCGACGCGAACGCCCACTGTGACAGCTTGGACGGGCCCGTCATCAACGATGCCAGGGCTGCCCTCGAGAAGGGCGACGTCACTTCCGTGCTGAAGTGGGTACGGGCAGGGGACGAGGGTGAGATCAAGAAGGCTTTTCAGAAGACGATGGCGCTCAGGGCCAAGGGAGGCCGGAGCAGAGAACAGGGGGATCGCTCCTTCTTCGAGACCCTGGTGCGAGTGCACCGCGCCGGAGAGGGGGCACCCTTCACGGGACTGCGACAGAGCGTGGTGGAGTCCGGGCCGGCCGTCGTCGGAGCCGACCAAGCGCTGGAGAGCGGCTCCGTCGAGGATCTCGTGACGTTACTCACGCAAGATATGGCCGAGGGCGTCCGGCGGCGCTTCGAGCATGCCCGAGAACTGAAGGCGCACGCAGACCAGGACGTCAAGGCCGGGCGCAACTACGTCGCGGCCTATGTCGACTACGTACACTACGTGGAGGCGCTGCACGCCGCCGCCTCCAAGGCGGGCGGGCATCACGAGCACGCAGAGCATAAGGCGGAAGCGCGGCAAAAAGAGACCTGATTAGCGCCAATCTTCCGCCAAGCGCAGCCAGGGCTCCGGCCGGCTGCCCGTCCGGGCGGCGGCGACCAGGAGCCGAGGCAGGATAGCGGCGAGATCGAAGCGACGATTGAACCGGTACTGGTACTCACCGAGAT
>JACRCS010000523.1 GCA_016218905.1 Deltaproteobacteria bacterium | reverse complement strand
TCACCGAGGCGCCCGACATCACGGCCCGCATCTGCGGCATCTGCCCCGTCGCCTACCAGATGAGCTCGGTTCACGCGATGGAGGCCGCCTGCGGCGTTACCGTGGGCGGGACGCTCCGCGAGCTCCGCCGGCTCCTCTACTGTGGCGAGTGGATCGAGAGCCACGTTCTTCATGTCGCGATGCTCCACGCCCCCGACTTCCTCGGGTACGAGAGCGCGATCCACATGGCGAAGGACCACCCGGAGCTCGTCACCAAGAGCCTCGCCCTCAAGAAGGTGGGAAACGAGATCGTGACGATCGTCGGCGGCCGGGAGATTCACCCCATCAACGTCCGCGTCGGCGGCTTCTACAAGGCCCCGGCGAAGGCGGACCTTGCGGCCCTCGGGGAGAGGCTTCGCGCCGTCCGACCCATCGCCGCTGAGCTCCTTTCGGTCGCGGGCGGCCTCACGTTCCCCGACTTCGCCCCCGACTACGAGTTCGTCTCCCTCCGCCACCCCGACGAGTACCCGCTCTGCGAGGGGCGGCTCGTCTCGAGCCGCGGCCTCGACATTGCCGTCTCCGACTACGAGAACCACTTCGTCGAGGAGAACGTCACGCACGCGAACGCCCTCCATTCGAGGAAGAAGACGGGGGGCCTCTACCTCGTCGGTCCGGCCGCACGCTACGCCAACAACTTCGACCGCTTCCCGAAGCAGATCCAGGAGGCGGCGAAGGCTGCCGGCCTCGGCCCCGTCGAGCGAAACCCCTTCAAGAGCATCGTCATCCGGTCGGTCGAGACCCTCTGGGCCATCGACGAGGCGCTCCGGATCATCGACGCGTACGAGCCGCCGCCCGCTCCGTGCGTCGACGTGCCGCCTCGCGCCGCCTCGGGGGCCGGCATCTCCGAGGCGCCACGAGGCATCCTCTACCACCGCTACCGGATCGGTGCGGACGGCCTCATCCAGGAGGCGAAGATCGTCCCGCCCACCTCGCAGAACCAGAAGCAGGTCGAGGACGACCTTCGTGCCTTCGTCGAAGCCCGCTTCGACATGCCCCTCGACAAGCTCACGTGGCAGTGCGAGCAGGCCGTCCGCAATTACGACCCCTGCATCTCGTGCGCGACGCACGCCGTGAGGGTCCGAATCGAGAGAGACTGAGAGAGACTGTGCGCGCATGGCGCGGATCGTCATAGGAATCGGGAACGACCTGCGCGGGGACGACGCAGCGGGTTGGGAAACGGTCCGCCGCCTCGTGCCGTCGGATTCCCTCGTCCTTCACGAGCACGGAGGCGACGCCCCGGGCCTCATCTCCCTCTGGGGCCCCGACGACGACGTCGTCGTCGTCGACGCCGTCGTCTCGAGAGATCCGCCCGGCACGGTCGTCGAGATCGACGCCCTCGCCGCGCCGCTCCCCGCCGACGTGAGCTGGGCGACGTCCCACGCCGCCGGAGTGGCGGAAGGAATCGAGCTCGCGAGGGCCCTCGGCCTGCTCCCGAGGAGCCTGAAGCTCGTCGGGATCTCAGCGACGGCGTTCGAGCTAGGAGCGCCGATGTCCGCGGAAGTCGAGCGGGCCGTCCAGGACGTCGTCCGAAAGCTCTCGGGGTAGCGGAGACTCCGAAGGCACCCGGGAGGGGGTCTGGTCTGCGCTCTACACTCTGCTCGCGATACGCCAGGAAAAACGCCGGAACCGGACGGAGCAGATTCCCGTCGATGGACGCTCCTGCGAGGGCTCGGTCCTCCTACTCACCCGGAACGTCCGGAGCTAACCTCCCTCTCGGGCGGGCCGCAGAACCCGACGCGAAGAACGACTGTCCCTGAGAGGTATCCACATGAGCGATCTGCAGACGACCTGGTTCCTTCTGGTCGGCATCCTCTTCGCCGGCTACTCGGTTCTCGACGGTATCGACTGCGGTGTCGGAACGCTGGTGCTGGCGCCGGGGCTCAGCGACGAAGAGCGGGGCCTGGCTCTGGGCTCGATTGGTCCTGCGACGTTCGGGAACGAGTTCTGGCTCGTCGCCGGAGGGGCGGCCCTCTTTACTGCATTTCCGCCAGTTCGAGCGACGGTGATCGCGGCTTTCGGACCGCTTCTCGCGGCGTTCGTCCTCGTTCTCATCCTCCGCGCCGCAACCCTTGGTTCCGGGCGGGCCACCCGGGACGTCGAGCGACCGAAGTCCCGCGACGTCACGTTTGGCGTCTTGAGCGTCCTGGCCGCTTTCGTCCCCGGGCTGATTCTGGGGAACGTCCTTCGCGGCCTTCCGCTCGACGCGCAGGGGAGCTATGCCGGCACACCTGGAGACCTCCTGAACCCCTTCGCGCTCGTCCTCGGGCTCGAGGTCGTCGCTCTCTTCGCGTTGCAGGGAGCCTGTTGGCTGAACCTCAGCGCGGGTTCCCATCTCGCCGAACGTACCCACGACGCGGCCCTGCGGGCCTGGGTGACCGTCGTCGCGCTGCACGGGCTCGCCGGGCTCCTCTCCCTCTGGGCCGCTCCACATCTCTGGAAGCCCTACCACCACCCCCTCACGTGGATCGCCCCTGTGGTCATGCTCGTCTCGCTCGTCGCCTTGCCATTCCTCGTGAAGGGCGGGCTCGCAAGAGCGGCCCTCCTCGCGTCCTCCACGGTCATCGCCGCGCTCTGGGCGATCGTGGGGCAGGGACTCTACCCCCGCATCGTGCCGACGCTCGGGGAGGCGGGCCACAGCCTGACGATCGCGAACTCGTCGGCGACACCGACGGTCCTCACGTCCCTTCTCCTCGTCCTGATCGCGGCGCTCACGCTCGTCGCCGGCTACAGCGTCTTCGTCTTCCTGCGCTTCCGGCGTCCCGAGGCCTGAACGGCGTCCTGCGAGGAGCCCGCGGGACGGCAGCGCGCTTCTGCGAGGCGCCCTCTACGCCGACCCCTTCCTCCGCGCGAGCTTCCTCAGTGCCGCAAGCCCCTCCCGGTCCCAGCGGCCGTCCTCGTCCTTGGGGGTCTCGAGGATCTTCGGGATGCCGTCGAAGGCGGGCTCGGTCATGAGGTTCACGAAACCCAGCTCGCCGATCTGGCCGAGGCCGATCCGCTCGTGCCGATCGACGCGGCAGCCCCGTTCCTTCTTCGAGTCGTTCGCGTGGATGACCTTGACGAGACCGAGGCCGCAGGAGGAATCGAGGGCGTCCAGGGTCCCGCGCCAGCCGTCTTTCGACACGACGTCGTAGCCGGCCGCGTGGACGTGGCAGGTGTCGAGGCAGAGGGCGAGCCGGGGGCGGCTGTCGGCGCGGGCGAGGATCGCGGCGAGGTGGGCGAAGTCGTGGCCGAGGCAGGAACCCTGTCCCGCCGCCGTCTCGAGGAGGATGGTGGTCTTCGAGGTGGGCGTCTTGGCCGCCGCCTCGTCGAGACCGCGGGCGATCCGGTCGAGCCCGACCTCCTCGCCGTCGCCCCCATGGGAGCCGGGGTGGAGGACGAGGAACGGGATGCCGTTCGCGTCGCACCGTTCGATCTCGTCGACGAGCGCCTCGGCCGAGCGGGTGCGGACGACGGGGTCAGGAGAGGCGAGATTGATGAGGTAGGCCGAGTGGGAAACGAGCGGGGCGAGGCCCGCCGCGGCGGCGGCGCTCCGGAAGGCCGCGGCGTCGGCCGGGTCGACCGGCTTGCCGGCCCACTGGTTCGAGTTCTTCGTGAAGACCTGGAGCGTCCGGCAGCCCGCGTCGACCGCCCGTTCGACGGCTCGGGCCAGCCCGCCCGCCGCGCTCATGTGGGCACCGACCAGAGGGCCGGCCCCGGTGGGCCGCTTCGTCATCCCTCCCTCGAGCGTGAGAGGCCCTTCTTCCGGAATCGCTTCGTCAGGTTCCTCGAGAGGGCGACTTGCTTGGCGTAGTTGAGGCCGAAGACGGCCGCGGGGAATCCGGCGGCGAAGATGGGGACCGACATCAGGGAGAAGAAGATGTGCTGCGCCTTCTCGCGAGGTGTGTATTCGGGGTTCTTCAGGTCGGAGACCTGCCGGTAGTGCTTTCCGATGCTCCGGTAGACGTCGCCGAGAACCCTCGTGAAGCCCATCTCCGAGCCCCAGGAGAGGCACTCGCCGCGCCGGATCGACGCGAGGAACTCCTGCCAGGTCTTGCCAGGGGCCATCGTGAAGACGGAGGCGACGGGAGGGTACGTGTGTGCGTCGGAGCCCCCGACCAGGGCGAGGCTCCCTCGCTTCTCCTTCGCCACGACCATGAGGTCCTCGACGAGGGCGTTGTGCTGGTACGCCATCGAGCCGTTCTTCACCTCGAAGACGTCGAAGAGCGTGAGCATCGTCTCGAAGAAGACCTCGGGCGCCTGCCGCATCCGGTACGACTGGAAGAGGTGGTTCGCCGAATAGAGAAGGTCCTCGGCGCGGAGGTAGTCGACGAGCTCGAAGATATTCCTGCGCTTTCGGTCGAGGATGGCGTGCTGCTGCCGGGTCACGTCGAAGACGTTGACGTGGATCCGGTGTCCGGTCTTCGGGAACCAGGTCTCCACCTCGACCGAGACGAAGAAGTCGGTGAGGTCGGGGTGCCGATCCTGGAACCGCAGGCATGCTTCGACGGTGTCGTGGTCGGAAAAGGTGACGAAGTCCATCCCGCGGGCCTTCGCGAGCCGGTAGACCTCTTCCGGGTCGTTATAAGAATCGTGGCTGTTGGCCGCCTTGAAGTACTTGAAGATGGAGGCGTTCGTGTGGACGTGGAGGTCGGCCCGCGATAGCGGGAGGGCGGGCGCCGAAGCCGGCCGGTGGGACCTCATTCCCCTGGAGTGCTCGGGCATGGAGACACAGTCTCCCCGGCCGGGCGGTCGGGGTCAAGGCACGCCCCCTGCTAGAGTCCGGCGGAATGAGTGGCGTTCTGGCACGGATCCTCTACGCCCTCCTCCTCGCCGGGATCCTTGGTGCGGCGGCTTGGATCTCGTTTTCCCGGTTCGTTCTCGGCAAGGCGGAGGAGGTTCCCGACCTGACCGGTCGATCGGTGGACGAAGCGACCGCGCTGGCGGCCGAGAGGGGTCTGCGCATCGTCGTCGATCGGTCGCAGGAAGCGTTCGACGAGGAGATTCCGGCCCACCGAATCCGGGGACAGATCCCGGCTGCCGGAATGGCGGTGAAGGCCGGCCAGGACCTTCGCGTCTTCCTCTCCTTGGGACCCGAGATCGTCTCGGCACCCGACCTCACCGGACTGACGGCCCGAACCGCGGCCCTCGCCCTCACCCGGGAGGGGCTAACCGAAGGGGCCGTATCCGCCATCCGGCTCCCCGGACCGCAGGGGGTGGTGGCCCAGGGGGTCGTTCCAGGCGCCTCGACGGACCCCCACACTCCTGTCGACATCCTCCTCAATCGCGGCTCGTCGGACGTCCTCTACGTCATGCCCGACCTGATCGGTCGCGACTTCGAGCGTGTCCGCCTCGCTTTCGAAGCGCGCGGGTTCCGGCTCGGCAGCATCCGGGAGCAGCCCTACGAGGGCGCTGCCGCCGGGACGATCCTCAGGCAGTTCCCGCTCGCGGGCGCCGCCGTGAGTCTCAGAGACACCCTTTCTTTCGTCATCGCGTCGCCCGAGCCCCTGCCGGGCTGAATCCGGAGAATCAGATGTACCACCGAACCCAAAGCCTCTCTGTCGTGCGCGCCGTTCTCGCCCTCGTCGTCCTGGGAAGTGCGGCGTGCTCTTCCACGGACTCGTCGAGCGTGACTCGGGAGCTCCTGACGATGTCGAAAGAGGAGGCGTACGCCCGGGGAGAAGCGCTCGTCTCGAAACGGAAGTACGAGGCCGGACGGCAGTACCTTCGTTTCGTGGCGGAGAACTACGCCAACGACGCTCTCGGCAAGCAGGCGGCCCTGCGCCTCGCCGACTCTTTCTTCGAGGAGAAGTCCGCGCTTGGCTACGTGGAGGCGCAGGGGCGGTACAAGGACTTTCGGAGTCGGTACCCGTCGCACCCCCGGTCCGACTACGCCCTCTTCCGCCTCGCCCAGGTTTCCGACCGCCAGGCCGAGAAACCCGACCGGGACCAGGCGAACACGCGCCTCGCCACGCAGAGCTATCGCGAGCTGCTGCAGAACTTCCCGGGGTCCCCCTACACGGCCGAAGCCCGGGCCCGCTACAAAGCGATGCTCGACCTCCTCGCAGAGCACGAGTTCCTGGTCGCCCAGTACTACTACAAGCGGAGTGCGTGGGAGGCCTCCAGGACCCGCTTCGAAGGGCTCTTCGCGTCGTTCCCCGAATACGCCCGGATGGACAAGGCCCTCTTCTGGGCGGGCCTCACGGAGAAGCGGCTCGGCCGGGACGAGGATGCCCGGGCCCTCTTCGAACGCCTCCGCCGGGACTACCCGAAGAGCACCTATCTCCGGAAGCTCCCGAAGGTCGCGTCGCCCGCCGCCGCGCTGACGGCGACGGCGGGGCTTTGAGAAATGTCGTCCTTGCGGTAACTTAGCGTGGAAAGTCCGGAAGAATCGAGCCGAGGCCGTCGGGCGCGGTCGCACCGCGGCGTCCTCGAGGAGGTCGGAGCCGTGAAGCGTGCGTGTCTCGTCCCCGCGTTGGTCGTTCTCGCTGCCGTCGCCCTTTCGCTCCCGGCTGCCGGGGCCGGTCCCAGCCGGCTACCTGAAGCCGCGCCGTTGCCGGTCCCGCAGGAAGCCGTACCACCGCCACTGTTCGAAGAGCTGTCTCCGGACAGGAGCGAGGCGATGAAGCCTTTCCCGGTTGGCTGGGAAGACGACGTCTACTGCGCGGGCTGGATCGGGGCGGAATCCGAGCCGGTCACCGGCAGTCTCACCGCCGCCGAGTACGAGGACAGCCGCCACATGTATGGAGTGGGCGACATCGTCTACTCCGACGTCGGCGCGCGGGAGGGCCTCATGGCCGGGCAGGAATTCCAGGTGATTCGCCCGGGCCACATGGTCCACCGCCACGATTCGATCACCGAGACCCTCGGCCG
>JACRCS010000522.1 GCA_016218905.1 Deltaproteobacteria bacterium | reverse complement strand
GGTGAGCCGGATGTTGAGGTGCTTGGGGCCCGTCTGGTCGGCCGTGATGAAGGGGAGGTTGACCGTCGTCTCCATGGAGCTCGAGAGCTCCATCATCGCCGTCTACGATCTCGGCGGCGGCACGTTCGACATCTCGATCCTGGAGATGGGCGACAAGGTCTTCGAGGTGAAGAGCACGAACGGCGACACCTTCCTCGGCGGAGAGGACTTCGATAAGCGAGTCATCGACTACCTGGCCGACGAGTTCAAGAAGGAGCAGGGCATCGACCTCCGCAACGACAGCATGGCCCTGCAACGGCTCAAGGAGGCGGCGGAGAAGGCCAAGATGGAGCTCTCGAGCTCCATGGAGACGACGGTCAACCTCCCCTTCATCACGGCCGACCAGACGGGCCCCAAGCACCTCAACATCCGGCTCACCCGGGCGAAGCTCGAGCAGCTCACCGGAGACCTCGTCGATAAGACCGAGACGCCCTGCCGCCAGGCCCTGAAGGACGCCGGGCTCTCGCCCTCCCAGGTCGAGGAAGCGATTCTCGTGGGCGGCATGACCCGCATGCCCAAGGTCCAGGAGAAGGTCGAGAAGGTCTTCGGCCGCAAGCCCCACAAGGGGGTCAACCCGGACGAGGCGGTGGGCATCGGCGCCGCGATCCAGGCCGCGGTCCTCTCCGGCGAGGTGAAGGACGTCCTGCTCCTCGACGTGACGCCCCTCTCTCTCGGCATCGAGACGCTCGGCGGCGTCTTCACGAAGCTGATCGATCGCAACACGACGATCCCGACCAAGAAGACCCAGATCTTCTCGACCGCCGACGACAGCCAGACGGCGGTCTCGATCCACGTGCTCCAGGGCGAGCGCGAGATGGCCCGAGACAACAAGACGATCGGGCGGTTCGAACTAGCCGGCATTCCCCCGGCGCCCCGGGGCGTACCGCAGATCGAGGTCACCTTCGACATCGACGCCAACGGCATCCTCCACGTGTCGGCGAAGGACCTCGGGACCGGCAAGGAGCAGTCGATCGTCATCAAGGCCTCTTCCGGCCTCTCCGAGGAGGAGATCAAGAAGATGGTCCGGGACGCCGAGGCCCACGCCGAGGAGGACAAGAAGCGCAAGCAGCTCATCGAGGAGCGCAACAAGCTCGACGGCCTGATCTACGCCACGGAGAAGAGCCTCAAGGACTTCGGCGACAAGGTGGACGCCGCCGGCCGGAGCGCCATCGAGTCGGCGCTCGCGGACGCGAAGTCGGCCCTCGACTCCGAGGACACGGAGCGGATCACGAAAGCGTACGACGCGCTCACTCAGGCCTCCCATCGCCTCGCGGAAGAGATGTATAAGAAAGCCGGCGAGGCTCAGGGTGGGGGTGCCGAGGCGGGCGGCGCCGGCGCCGCGGGAGGCGCCCAGGGCGACAGCGGCGTCGTCGACGCGGACTTCGAAGAGGTGAAGTAGCCCGTCACTCCCATCGGTGATCGAAGAGGGGGCCGCGAGGCCCCCTCTTTGAGTCTCCCTCCCCCGTTTCGCTTCCTGGAGGGAAGCGCCCCAGCGCCCCAAAGACGGGGCGCTTGCGTAGGGGCCCCGCTCCGTTTCCCAACCGCACCACACTCTCCGCTCCGGCGGCCGGGAGCGGAGCGAGCGGAGCCCGTTCGTTCCACCCGAGAGGAACCTTTTTGGCCAAGAGAGACTATTACGAGATCCTCGGCGTTCATCGAAACGCCGGGGAGACAGAGATCAAGAAGGCCTACCGCAAGCTGGCCCTCCAGTACCATCCCGACCGGAACCAGGGGGACAAGGACGCCGAGGGCCGGTTCAAGGAGGTGGCCGAGGCGTACGAGGTGCTCTCGGATCCGTCCAAGCGGACCCGCTACGACCAGTTCGGGCACGCGGAGGAGGCCGGCCTCAACTCGTACGGCGGCCAGGGCTTTGACTTCCAGTCCCACGTGGACGACCTCTTCGGCGAGATCTTCGGCGACATCTTCGGACACCGCCGCCGAGGTTCCCGCCCCGAACGCGGCGAGGACCTGCGCTACCAGCTCACGATCGACTTTCGGGAGGGGGTCTTCGGCTGTATCAAGGAGCTGGAGATCCCTGCGCGCCGCACGTGCGAGACGTGCCGCGGCACCGGCGCCCGGCCCGGCACGGCCCCCGCAGCGTGCCCGCGCTGCGAGGGCCGGGGGCGCATGCGGTTCCAGCAGGGCTTCTTCACCATCGAGCGGGAGTGCACCCACTGCGGCGGCAGCGGGCGCATCAACACCGACCCGTGCGAGGAGTGCCGGGGAGCCGGGACCGTGGAGCGGACCCGCAGGCTCTCGGTCCAGGTCCCGCCGGGGGTCGAGACCGGGACGCGGCTGCGCGTCATGGGGGAGGGCGAGGCCGGCCTCCACGGGGGCCCCTCGGGAGATCTCTTCGTCGTGCTGACCGTGAAGGAGCATCCGATCTTCACCCGCCACGGCGCCGACGTGGTCTGCGAGGTGCCGATCTCCTTCACCCAGGCCATCCTCGGGGCGAAGATCGACGTCCCGACCCTCGAAGGGAACGCGCCCGTCCAGGTCCCGCCGGGCACCCAGCACGGCACCGTGCTCACGCTCAAGGGCCGCGGCGGCCCGAAGGGGAGGCTCACCGGCCGCGGGGACCAGAAGATTGTCATCGCCGTAGAGATCCCCCGCCGCCTCTCCGCCCGCCAGGAGGAGCTCCTCCGGGAGTTCCAGGAACTGGAGGAGGAGGACGCGCAGCCGGGCGTTGCGCGGTTCTGGGAGAAGGTGAAGAAGCTGTTCGGGTAGAGGAAAGGGTCGGGTGGGGCGGCGGGTAAAGGGGAGCCCGTCCGTGTTACGTCCGTACCGGTCCGTGCTAGTCCGTGTCAGTCCGTGATTGTCCGTGTTCGGCTCAGGAGCCCCATGAGAGAAGAGGCGCTTCGGCGCGTGACCTACGCCAACGGCTTCGAGTTCCTCTTCGTCCGGAGCCGCTCGGCGCCGGTCCTGGCGATGGACCTCTGGGTCCGCGCCGGCAGCGCGGCCGAGAAGCCGCGGGAGTCCGGGGTCGCGCACCTCATCGAGCACATGCTCTTCAAGGGCACCGAGCGGCGCGGTCCCGGCGCCGTCGCGCGCGAAGTGGAGGGGCTCGGCGGCGAGATCAACGCGTACACGAGCTTCGACCACACCGTCTACACCCTCGTGCTGGCGAGCCGATACGCGGAAGAGGGCGTCGACATCCTCTCCGACGCGGTCCTCCACTCCAGCTTCGACCCGGAGGAGCTCGAGCGCGAGAAGAAGGTCGTGCTGGAGGAGATCCGCCGGGGACGGGACCTGCCCCACAACTCCCTCTCCCGGATGCTCTTCTCCCTCGCCTACCCGGTCCACCCCTACGGGCGCCCGGTCATCGGCCGGGAGGAGAGCGTCTCCTCCCTCGGTCGTCCCGACTGCCTCTCCTTCTTCCGGCGCTGGTACCGCCCGCCGACGATGACCCTGGTAGCGGCCGGCGAAGCCGACTTCGGCACGCTGGAGGGCTTCGTCTCCCGGACCTTCGGCCGCGGCCCTCGCGGGCGGGGCCCCGGGCCGGGGCCGACGAAGGCGAGGGAACCGAAGGGTAGCGCCTTCCGGTGCGCCTTTGAGGCACGCGACGTGACGGAGGTCTACTTCGACCTCGCCTTCCAGGGCCCCGCCGCCAAGCACAGAGACGTGCCGACCCTGGACCTCCTGATGACGGTCCTCGGGCAGGGGGAGGCATCGCGCCTGCAGCACCGGGTGAAGCTCGACCGAAACCTCGTCCGCTCCGTCTCGGCAGGGCTCTACGCACCCAACGACCCGGGGCTCCTGTACGTTGGAGGGCTCGCGGACCCGCCGCAGTTTCGGGAGGCGTACGGAGCGATCTGCGAGGAGCTCTTCCGCCTCTGCGACGAACCGGTGGGGGCCAGGGAGCTGGAGCGCGCCCGGGAGAATCTTGAGGCCGATTTCGTCTACCAGCGGGAGACGGTTCAGGGGCAGGCGCAGAAGGCGGGCTTCTTCCACGTCGTTCTCGGGGACGCGGCCAAGGAGAGGCACTACCTGGAGGCGCTCCGCGCCGTCGACGCCGACGCCCTCCGCCGCGCCGCGCGCAGGTACTTCCACGCGCCCTCGGCCGTCCTCGCCCTGCTGCATCCCCGGGGAGGGGCCCCGTGCGACTCCGACGAGGCGAGCCGCCTCCTCGCCGACGCGGAGAAGGGCTCGCGCCGCGCCTCTACGCGTTCTCGGGCGCGCAGGGGCCGCTGCGTCGCGAACGTGCTCCCCAACGGGGCCCGGATCGTCGTCCGGCACAACCCCGAGGTCCCGGTCGTCGCGCTCCGCGCCGCCTTCCTCGGCGGGAGCCGGCGGGAGAGCGCCGAGGAGGCGGGCGCCTTTCACCTCGCGGCGAGCTGTCTGACCCGGGGGACCCGGTCGCGTAGCGTCTTCGACATCGCGCACGCCGCCGACGCCATCGGCGGTCAGATCGACGGTTTTTCCGGCCGGAACTCCTTCGGGCTCAAGGCCGAGTTCCTCTCGAAGTACCTGGAGGACGGGCTCGACCTCTTCGCCGAGGTGCTCTGCTATCCCTCCTTCCCGCCAGAGGAGGTCGAGAAGGTGCGGGAGGACACCCTCGGCGCCCTGCGCCAGCGCAAGGACCACCCGGCCGGCTTCGCCTTCCGCGTCTTCGAGGAGACGCTCTACGGGAGCCATCCCTTCGGCCGGGACGTGCTCGGCACGCCGGACACGGTCGCCGAGCTCGACCCCCGCGGCCTGGCGGAGCTCCTGGAAGCGTGGAGCCGCCCGGAAAACCTCGCGATCGCCGTCGCAGGAGACGTCGACCCGGACCTCGTGCACGAGTTCCTCTCCCGCGCCCTCGAGCACCTGGAACCGAGACGGCCCCTCCTGCCGGAGCCTCGGCCGCCCGCGCCCCCGTCCTCCCCTCGCGAGGTCGAGGTCGAGACGCCCTTCGAGCAGGCCCACCTCCTGCTCGGCTTCCTCGGCGCGCGGGTGACCGATCCGGGACGCTTTGCCCTGCGGGTCGCGAACAGCCTTCTCACCGGGCAGGGTGGGAGGCTCTTCCGGGTCCTGAGAGACGAGAAGGGACTCGCCTACGCCGTCTCGAGCGCCTGCGTGGAGGGGCTGGACCCCGGCTACCTGGCCGCCTACCTCGCCACGAAGCCGGAGAACGTGGAGACCGCCCGGGAGGGCATTCTCGCCGAGTTCCAGCGGCTCGCGGCGGGGGAGATCTCCGAGGAGGAGGTAGAGGAGGCCAAGCGGAAGCTCGTCGGCGGGTTCGAGATCTCCCTCCAGGAGAACGCCTTCCAGGCCGCCCAGATGGCGCTGGACGAGATCTACGGCCTCGGCTACCGCCGCTATGAGAGCCACGCCCGCTCGATCTTCGCGGTCACCCGGGAAGACGTCGTCGAGGCGGCCCGGCGGACCTTCGACCCACAGCGCGCGGTCTGCGCCGTCGTAGGGCCGAAGAGCAGCGGTTAGCTTTTAGCCGTTAGCTGTTAGGAAATACGAGGTTGGCAGCTTCCAATTTCCGGCTAGGCTCGGCGTCGGGATCGAACTCCTAATGGCTAACGGCTAATGACTAACAGCCCAATAGATGCCATCGTCGAAGCGAGCGAGCTGCGGAAGACGTTCGGGGAACTCCAGGCGGTGGACGGGATCTCCTTCGGGGTCGCGCCGGGGGAGTGCTTCGGGATCCTCGGGCCGAACGGCGCCGGCAAGACCACGACGATCCGGATGATCTACGCCGCGATCCCGGCCACGGCCGGGACGCTGCGCGTCTTCGACCTCGACATCTCCCGCGAGTGGCGCGCCATCAAGCGCCGCATCGGGGTGTGCCAGCAGGACAACAACCTCGACCCCGACTTGACGGTCCTCCAGAATCTGGAGGTCTTCGCCCGCTACTTCGACATTCCTCCGCGGGAGGCCCGCGTCCGGGCCCGGGAGCTTCTGGCGTTCATCGCCCTGGAGCACAGGAGTTCCGCGCAGGTCACCGAGCTCTCGGGCGGGATGATGCGGCGCCTGGTCCTCGCCCGGGCCCTCATCAACGACCCGGAGCTCCTCATCCTCGACGAGCCCACCACCGGGCTCGACCCCCAGTCCCGCCACCAGGTCTGGGAGCGGCTGGAGCAGCTGAAGAGCGAGGGCCTCACCATCCTCCTCACGACCCACTACATGGACGAAGCCGCCCGGCTCTGCGACCGCGTCGTCATCATGGACCACGGAAAGATCCTGGTCGACGGCCCCCCCGCCGACCTCGTCCGCGAGTACGTCGGCAAGGACGTGATCGAAGTCTACGGGTCCGACGAGGAGCTCCACGACTACGTGGAAAGACACGGCTGGAACCACGAGCGGCTCCCGGACCGCTTCCTCATCTACTCCGCGGATGGCGAGCGGATCTTCAAAGCCCTCGGCCAGAGCGGCCGCGGGAGGTGCACGCTCCGCATGGCGACCCTCGAGGACGTGTTCCTGAAGCTCACCGGGCGGGACCTGAGAGAATGAAGAACGCGTCGGTTCGGAACGTCAGCCGCCGCTTCCTCAAGGTCTGGCGGCGAAACTGGATCGTCTACCGCCGGACCTGGAAGATCGGCTTCTTGCCTCCCATGCTGGAGCCGCTCTTCTACCTCGCCGCGTTCGGCCTCGGCCTGAGCGCCATGGTCGGGAACGTCCGCTACCTCGGGGCGCCGGTCCCGTACATCGCGTACATTGCGCCGGGGCTGCTCGCCATCGCCGGGATGAACAACGCCTTCTTCGAGAACACCTACGCCTCGTTCGTCCGCATGTACTACCAGAAGACCTTCCAGGCCATGCTCGCGACGCCGCTCTCGCTGGAGGACATCATCGTCGGCGAGATCGTCTGGGGCGCGACGAAGGCGCTGATCAGCACGGCCATCATGATGACGGTCCTGAGCATCTTCGGGTACATCCGGTACCCGGAGGGGCTGCTCCTCCTCCCCCTCGCCTTCGTCGCGGGCCTCGGTTTCGGGTCCCTGGGGATGTTCTTCACCGGGATCGTGCCCAATATCGAAGTGTTCAACCTCCCGATCTTCCTCTTCATCACGCCCATGTTCCTCTTTAGCGGGACCTTCTTCCCCTTGGAGAACCTGCCCGGCTGGGCTCAGCAGGTCGCCCTCGTCTTTCCCCTGACCCACCTGGTGGACCT
>JACRCS010000521.1 GCA_016218905.1 Deltaproteobacteria bacterium | reverse complement strand
GGCGCACGCCGGAGCCCGGGACGTAATTCGCGGGCAGCTTGGTTAGCCCACCCGTATACTCGGGTATCGACCCCTCTTTGTTGCCGGCTTTTTCCGCTCCAAAAAGCGTCAGAGTCCCGCCGAGCCGCTTCGCCTCTTCGGCGCTCACCGCTGCCAGGCTCGCTCCCCCACAGGTCGACGCCAGGATGGCAAACAGTCCTGCCGCCAGGTTTCTCGACATCTTCTTGCTCTTCATGGGTTTCCTCTCCCGTTCCTAGAAGGTCGCCTTGAGCGTCACAGTGATGTTGTCGCGGTCCTTCAGCAGGGCGTTGCCGCTGTTGACCTCGGTGGCTGCCCCCGTCGCGTCCTTCTTGAACCGCCCGTAGTACCCGGCGTACACAGCCGAGACGGTGTACTTCTGGTAGATGTCGAGGCTCAGCCCCGCGCTGTAGGACCCGGCGTCCTTCGCCGAGCCCCCGGGCACGGCCGCCGTGTTCCGGATGCCTCCGCCCCAGAAGAGGGGCATCGTCAGGTCCATCCCCGGAAGGACCTGGAACCACTGCGGCGAGAACTGGACGTTGAGCGCCACGGCGTGCTTGTCGGCCGCGCCCAGCGTGTGGTTGCCGGACCGGCCCGTGAAGAGGTTGTTCGGGTCGCTCGTGACCTTCGTGTAGGTGGTGTAGTTGAGTTCCGTCAGCCAGCTTCCCGCGTCCCACAGGAGGCTCTTCTTCAGCAGACCCAGCACGTTCACGACGCCGTGGACCGTGTTGCCCTTCGGCCCGAGGATGTCGCCGTCGTCGGGCAGTTGCAGGGCCGGGTTCACGGCGTTGACGAAGGGATCGGCCGCAAGGGGCATGTTGCGCCGATAGGAGACCTCCGCCCCGACCGTGGTGCCGAGGACCTTTCGGCTCGCGCTCACGCCGTAGAGGTCGATGTCGTCGGCGTAGGTGACGTGAAACCGCCCCCGGGGAATGTCCAGGATGAGCTGGGAGGGGATCATGTCGGTGAACCGTCGATAGTAGAAGCCCAGCGTCCCGTCGAGCCAGCCCGGGCTCCACCGAAGGGCCACGCCCCGGCTCTTCCACCCCTCCGGCTCCTGATCCTCGCCGTGGCGAAGAAAGAAGACGCCGGGAACGAGCACCAGCGACTCGCCGCCGTCCATGAACATGTCGCTCGCGCTGAAGTACCCGCCCGATTCCGTCAGCCGGTAGGGCTCCCACTCCAGGAACTGCTGGAGGGCGAGGGAGAGCGTGTCGGTGAGCTGGGCCGTGGCCGACACCTGCGCCAGCGGCCGGAAGAGCTCCTTGAGCTCCGTGCCCGGCACGGCCGCCCCTTTGGCGGCGTCGATGGGGGCCTGGCTGTAGGAGATCGCCTGGTTGGTGATCATGCTCTCGCCCCAGTAGACCGTGTGACGGCCGACCTTCACGTTGACCGGCACGGGGCCGAGGTTCACCTTTCCGAAGACGAAGGCGTCGAGCAGCTCGCCGTAGGGGCCTTTGAGCTGGTGCTCGGCGACGGTGGAGAGGCCGAGGGCCTGCTGGCCGTTGCGGATGCGGTTGGAGGTGGCGACGGAGTCGTTGTCCAGGTTCTCGTAGGCGTTGTCGTACCAACCCGCCGCGCTCACGCGGAAGCCGTAGCCGCGCTTGTAGACGAAGTCGAGCTCGGAGAGGATATCGAACCGGTTCGTGATCAGGCTCCACCGGTCGAAGTTGCGGTCGCCGTCGTCGGCGTTGGCGTTCTTCAAGATCGCGCCGTTCTGGTCCTCCACCCGCATGCCGATGTTGTACTTGACCGTGTTGTCCCACCGAAGCTCAAGGTCCTCGGAACCGGTCTTGATCTGGAACGCCCCGGCCGAAGTCCAGATGCCCACCGAGAGAACAGCGACTGCCCCGAGCCCCCCGAGACGGAGATAGGGAGACCGAACCCTAGGTTCCCTCGCTTGACCCATGTGCCTCTCTCCTTCTGTACGTTGCACGGTGATGGGTTTTTGGAATTGCACCATCCGTGGAGCCCTCCCCCTAAAGCCTTTCGCTCGAGATGGCCGGCACGGCCTCGGCCGAGGCGAGGGCCGCCGGAATCGTCACTTTCACGCGGTTCAAGAGGAATCGAGAGAGCGCCGGGATGAGGATGAGCGCGCCGATCATGTTCCAGACGAACATGAACGTGAGCAGGATCCCCATGTCGGCCTGGAACTTGATCGGAGACCACGCCCAGGTGACGACCGCCGCCGCCATGGTGAGCCCCACGAGGCAGACGACCTTCCCGGTGAAGCGAAGCGAGCGCTGATAGGCTTGGCTGAGCGTGAGCCCGTGGCGCTGAAACGCGATCTGGACGGCCAGGAGGTAGAGGGCGTAGTCGACGCCGATCCCCACGCCCAAGGCGATCACCGGCAGCGTCGCCACCTTCACGCCGATGTCGAGCTCGACCATGATCGCTTCGCAGAGGATCGAGGTGATGACGAGCGGGATCATGGCGACGAGCGTCGCGCGCCAGCTGCGGAAGGTGATCAGGCACAAGAGCGACACCACCGCGTAGACCCAGTACATCATCGTGCGGTTGGTCTCTTTGACCACCGCGTTCGTGGCCGCTTCGATGCCCGACGTCCCGGCCGCCAGCAGAAACTGCCGGTCCTTGTCGCCATGGGCCTGGGCGAAGGCTTCGGCCGCCGCGGCGACCCGCTCGAGCGTCGCGGCCTTGTGGTCGGAGAGGTACGCGATCACCGGGGTCACGGTGCCGGCCGCGTTCATCATGTCCGGGCTCGATTCGATCACCCGCCCCATGCCGTAGTTCAGGACGTCCTGGTTGCGGGCGATGGTCATCCACTTGGGGCTCGCTTCGTACGTGCCGGCCGTCACCTGGGCCACCATGTCCGCCATGCTGATGACGTTTTGGACCCCCGGCACCTGCTTCAAGGCCCAGGAGAGCCGATCGATCTCGACCTGCGCCGGGTATTGGAGAAGGCCGTCCGGAGGGGTCTTTACGAGCACCGCGAACTGGTCGCTCGACAGCCCGTACTTGCTGTTGATGTAGGTGACGTCGCGGTTGTAGCGCGAATCGGGCCGAAGCTCCGGCGCCCCTGGGTTGACGTCGCCGATCTGGAGCCCGTGCGCCGCCACCACCGCGACGACCGTCACTCCGGCCGCGGCCGCGATGGCTCCCACGGCCCAGCCCGGCCGGGTGAAGAGGTCGCAAAAGGCCCACACCTTCCCGAAGCCCTTTCCTTTGGTCTCCTCGGCGTCTTCGGCGAGGCTTCGTTTGGCCGCCGACGGGCTCACCCCGGTAAAGGAGAGGATCACCGGCAGAAGGATGAGCTTCGAGAAGACGAGGATCGCCACCCCGATGCTCGCCGTCATGACCAGATCCCGGATGACGGGGATGTCGATCAGCATCAACACCGCGAAGCTCACCGCGTCGGCGAGGATCGCCGTCAGCCCCGCCATGAAGAGCCGCCGGAACGTGTACCGGGCGGCGACGAGCTTGTGGGTGCCGCGGCCGATGTCCTGCATGATCCCGTTCATCTTCTGCGCCCCGTGGGAGGCGCCGATCGCGAAGACGAGGAAGGGCACGAGGATCTGGTAGGGGTCGAGCTCGTAGCCGAGCGCCGCCACGATCCCGAGCTGCCAGAGCACCGCGACGAGCGCGCAGAAGATCAAGACGACCGTGCTGCGCACGCAGCGCGTGTAGAGGAAGACCACCACCCCGCAGATCACCACGGCGATCGCGAAGAAGAAGAGCATCTGCCGCATGCCCGCCAGCAGATCGCCCACGATCTTCGCAAACCCCGTGACGTGGATCTTGATCTTCCCCTTGCCCTCGGCCTCGTACTTCTCCCGGACCTTCTCGATCCGCTGGGAGAGCACGCTGTAGTCCAGGCGCTTGCCGGTCTGGGCGTCCATCTCCACGAGCGGGACGAAGACCATGGAGGACTGGTAGTCCGAGCCGACGAGCTTGCCGACCAGGCCGGCGCGGGCGATGTGGTGGCGCAGCTTCTCCAGGCTCGCGGGAGACCCGTCGTAGGTCGACGGCATCACCGGCCCGCCGACGAAGCCCTCCTCCGTGATCTCCGTGTAGCGCACGCCCGGCGTCCAGAGCGACTTCATCCACGGCCGGTCCACTCCCGGTATGAGCAGCACTTCGTCGCTCACCTTCATCAGCAGGTCCAGGTACTGCGGGTCGAAGATGTCGCCCTGGGTGTTTTCCACCACGATGTAAAGGGCGTTGCCCAGCCCCTGGATCTCGCTTCGGTTCGCCAGGTAGTTTTTGATGTAGGGGTGGCTGTGGGGAATCATCTTGTCGAAGCTCGCGTTCAAGACGAGCTTCGTCGCCATGAACCCCAGCACCAGTGTCACCAGCGCGCAGCCCGTCACCACCAGCCACCGCCAGTTGAAGATCAGCCGTTCCAAGAGCACTCCCGAGGAACGGTCGAAGTGCTTGAGGTCCGAAATGATGGGGTAGTCGTCGACGCGATCGTCGAGTTGGTGTGCCATCGTCGCAGTCCTTCCTATTTCAGCTCTAGCACTCGCGTGCCTACAAACCCTGCCAAGGCCACCTTCCCTCTCCCGAGCGCCGCCACCCCCGTCACCGGAAACGTGAGCTGCGTCCCCGCCGGCTGGAAGCTCGCCCCTTCGTCGCTGCTCGCAATCACGTCTCCCGCCTGCCCTACCAGCACCAGGCGCCCTTCCGGCGTCACCGCCCCTCCCGTCAGGACTCCGGAAACACCGGCTTCCACCTTCTTCCAGCTCTTTCCCCTGTCCGTGCTTCGGTAAACGTTGCCCCGAAGCCCAAAGACCACTACCGCCTTCCCCGTGCCCGCGATTCCGAAAAAGCTCCCGTTGTACGGCACCTTCATCGACCGAAACGTCCCCGTCTTCCCGTCGAGCTTCAGCACCAGCCCCTGCTCTCCCGCGATGAAGAGCTCGCCTCCGATCGGACGAATCGCGTAGAGATGCAGAAAGGTCGGGTTCTCCGTCCGGTCGTACCACGGCTCCCAGCTCTTCCCCCCGTCGCTCGTCCGGAAGATCAGGTTGAACGCGCCTACGATGAAGCCCGTGGTCTCGTTTTCGAACCACACCTCGAGAAACGGCTTGTCCGGCCCCTCGGCCACGATCCGGTCGATCATCCCTTTAAGCGCCGTCGCATCTACGCCGGCCACGGGCTTGCTGCCCTTCTGGGCGTAGAACGTCCCCATGATTCGCGCCACATCCCGCCCGTCCATCTGTTTTGCCCAGGTCGCCCCGCCGTCTTCGGTACGGAGCACCACGCCGTCGTGGCCCACGGCCCATCCCTTTTTCGCCGACACGAAGCACACCGCGGTCAGGTCCGAGCTCACCGGCACGCTCGCCTGCCGCCAGCTCTTCCCCTCGTCGTCCGAGTACACGACAATTCCCCGCCGCCCCACGCACACCACCCGCTTCCCCCCTACCGCTACCGCGTTCAGGAGCGACTTCTCGGCCAGCGGACTCGGCAGCGCGGGCGTGTCGAGGACGTCTTTGAAGCCCGCAGCGCTAGCGATTCCGGCAAGGGCAAGGCTCACCGCGGCCATGGCAATGACGAGCGCTCGGGGGTGCATGGTGTTCTCCTTCTTTCCTTGAGGTCCCGGCCGGTCATAATCCAAGAGGGCGACTTTCAAGCTATTGGAGCAATAAGAGCACTTTCCGATGGGGGGCAACGGAGAGCCCCCGAATCAGCCCCCAGAAACACTCGAGGGCTCCTCACTTCCGGCGGCTGAAGCCGTCTTCCATGGTCGCCCGCACCAGCGCGGACACCGGGCCGCTTCCCCCCCGAGGATTGGTCGAAATCTCAAAGTCACAGAAGCCCTTCGCGCCCTCGTATTCGAACGTGCACAGCTCGTCGACGCACGCCACGCCGTTGTGCAGGGTGACGCTTCCGTCTACCACTTGAGGTTCGATCGCGATGCGCTGCCCATCGGGCAAGGAGAGAGACAGCCGCCCGCCCCGGTGGGTCGTGCCGTCGCACTCCTGGTACACGACAATGTCCACCTTGCTCGCATAGGCCACCTTCCCGTTTCTTACGACAATGCCGAAGCTGCGCAGCGATCCGTCCACGCCGTGCCAGGAGGCAGCGTTGAACGTCAGCTGCGGTCCGCAGGTACCTGCGATCCAACGATGGGTCAGCAGGGTCGTCCAGTCTCGCTTGCCCCAGCTATGGTCGCGATAACAGAGGCCGTCCACCTCGTAGAGACGGCCATCGATCACGACCTCGCCTTTGACCGTTCCCGCCGCCTCCAGGTGGCCCGGCGCAAAATCGTCCGTCACCGTTCCGCCCCGTCGGAAGAGATCGAAACGCGGCGTATAGTCCTCGGCAATGAGGCGCAGCCGACAGCTCTCGTCGTTGATTGTCCAGGTGGCGCGGCCGTCGAAGCGCAACTCGTGACGGCCGCTCACGCTGAAGAGGTCCCGCGCCCGATCGCCCGGCTTCAGCGGGAGGTTGTCATGGCGGCGAAACCTCGTGCCTTCAAGAGTCGTGACGAAGAGCCAGCTCGTGGCCATGCCCTCGCCCCCTTTGGCGTGGGGTTCATGGCCGATGCGGTGGAAACCGCCGATGCCCGCCTTCAGATCGAACCAGGTGATGACTACACTCTCCTGCCACAGGGCATCGGGACCGATGCTGTGGCTGTACTCGTCGTCGATGGAAAAGGTGGTCGAGTCGTGGGTCGTCGTCACGGTTCTTCGTCTCCTGTACCGTTCATGCGGGCAAGGCGTAGGCCTCCCTCATCGCGACCGACATCTGGTGAATGATTCGCGATATGTGGTACAGGCTCACGTCCGCGATCTGAAGGTCGTCCGTCATTCCGGCTTCGAAATACCTGCGGGCTTTGAACAGCATCGCCATCAGTCGGAGTCTTCCGAGCAGAGTGAAGAAGATGGCCTCCCGCTCCGAGACCCGCGGCCCCCCCGCTTCGTAATAGAACGCGATGAACTCAGCCCAATCCACACGCTTCGAAGCGGCGGTGCGGATGTAGCCGAGGTCCTCGGCCGGGTGCCCCACGCGCACCAGTTCCCAATCCATGACAGCGCTCAGTGCGCCGCCCGAATAGAGGATGTTGTGGTAGCTGTAGTCGCCGTGGACGATCGCAGTGACCGGATGGAGCTTCTCAACGTTGTCGCAGAGCCAGCAAAACGCCGCGTCCATGGTGGCGCTATGCGCTCTCGATTGCGCCCGCCAGCCGTCCTCGTGCTCCGCGATCTCGGCCCTCAGGCGCTCCGCCGACGGCGCGATCCGGCGGTCTTCCCGCAAGGTCTCCGCCACCTCGTTCACGGGAAGCTGATGCAGCCTCGCCAGCTCCGTCGCGCTCGCGAGAACTTGCTCCCTCGCGGGCGGAGGATCGAACACGTCTCCGGCCAGGGCGCCCTCCACCTTCTCCATGAGCATGAATGCCGAGCCGAGCACGGTTGTATCCCCTTCGCAGAGAAGGGGCCTCGGCACCGGGCAACCCCGCGCGGCCAGGGCCGTTAAAACCCCGAATTCCTCGCCGACCGTGGACCCCGTGATCCCGACCATCAGGTCGCGCCGGATCACGCGCTCCACTTTCGCGCCTGCGCCGTCGACGACCGTGAGCATGATGTTCTGTTTGGAGCGCCCCCCCGCCAGGATCTTGAAACGCTCGACCTTGGCGCCCGGATCGACTCGCCTTCGAAGGTAGGACTCGATTGCCTCCGGCGTTACTGCAGCCGCCCCTTCCGCGCCGCCGCCGGCTTGCTCCTTCGGGAGAAGCCGCTGCCGGATCTTCTCCTCGATGGCATCCAAGAGCTCGCCCTCCAGTCCTACCGCTCCCTCGAGGTCCGAGCCCTCGAGCCGCCCTGCCCTGCAGGGGGCGTCCGGATACAGCGCCGCCAGGTTTTCGGGAACGGGCGGCACGCTATCGTTCGCGACAGCCAGGCTGGCCAATATCCGGCGGACCGCCCCGTAGAGGAACCGAGCCCGCTCCGACGTCAGCTCAGGCTGAAGTTCACGATCCAGGTTGACCAATAGCACATCGTAATAGCGGGACCGCGGCTGATTCTGCTCGCTCCGGCTCATCTGGGCTCCTCCCCGAACGCCTCGGCAGATTCGAGTTCAACGCTGCGCATAGGCGCTCTGCTCGATCGGGCGAGCGGAGAGCAACAGGCGTGAGAAGGTGGTCAACAAGGTGGCGGCGAACCCTGCCACGACGACGAGGGTCAGGATGCTCTGATTGGCACTCCAGCCTGCGTTTTGCGTTATGTACAAGGGAGCGTAGACGCCCGTGTGGAAGCCCACGATGCAGATCGGCATGAGGATGAGGACGGGCCAGCGCTGCCAACCCGCGCGGCCGCGCACGGAGAGGGCGAGAAAGGCGGCCGTGGCGAGGACGCTGGTGGGATTTACGATGTACCACGACAGGGGCAGACCGGCGTACATGACGGGCTGAGGCCCGTAGTACTTCCATAACACCGCCTGAACCGGAAAGACTTCGATCGCGAGGCAGAAGAAGGCGGCAACGCCAAAGACCTTCCAATAGCGTCCGAGTGTCAGCTCTCCCCGCGCGTCCCAGGCAATGACCTGACGAGAGAAGGCGCCGAAGTACCAGGGGTAGCAGAGCACGAGCCACAACGGAATGTCGCGGCCCAACGTGTGGAACCCGACGATCTGCCCGGCCTCCGGGTGGTACGCCATGCCGAGCACGTTGCAGATGGGCTCCAGCATCTCGCCCACCAGTCCGCCGATCAGGAGGAACAGCAGAAGCGGTTCCCCCTTGGACACCGTCTGCCACAGACCCCACAGGACAAATAGGGCGGCGACGCTGCCGGAAAAGATCAGGAACCCCAGGTCCCAGGCATGGGGCATCACAAGCTCCCGCGGCGGTTCCATTGGGAAAGCGGCCATGTTCGGTCTCCTTCTCCGATCGTGAGAGATGATCGTTGTGTTTCCAAGATCGGGGCTGCCCATTCCGTTCGGCGCCGTGCCCCCCGCACTACCTCAGGTTGCGAAGCACCACGCGGGCCGTGATCTGGCCCGGCAGCCCAGCGATACCCGCCACCGGATGCGTCCCTCCCCCGCTGATGAAAAGCCCCGGCACCGGGGTCTTGTACCCGGCGAGCCCGAGGGCGGGCTTCAGCGGCCCGGAGCGGGAGAGCAAGACGTCGCCGTGAAATACGTTGCCGTCGAGCGCCCAGAAGCGCTTCGCAATGTCCGGCATGACAATCGCCCGGCGGCCGATCTCCAGCTCTTCGATCCCGTCGTAAAATTGAGCGAGCTCTTTGATCGCCCGTTCCGTGATCGTGGCGCGCGCCTTGTCCCACCCTTCCCTGGGCCTGGATGGTGTGAGCCCGGCCCAGAACCACAGGGTCTCGTGCCCCTCGGGCGCAAGGGAGGGATCGACGGCCGTGTTCAGGTGGGCCAGGCCCGCGAGCTTCTCGGGAACGTCTCCCCGGTTGCAGGCATCCCAGGCGTCGAGCGCCTCTTGATAAGTGTTCCAAGTGATGCAGGGCAGCCGGAGATCCGCGCCGCCCTTGAAGTGGCTGTCTCGCCACTTCTGGTGGCGCGACAGCGTCAACTTGCCCTTGCAGGCGATGTTCAAGAGGTAGTCCGTATTGCCCCGGTTCAAAGTCGGGATGTGCTCGGCGCGCTTGGCCAGGGCGGGCGACAGCGTGCCCTGGGGCAGCAGGCCGGTCAGGGCCCGTTTGGGGTTCATCGTGGTCACCACGGCCTTTCGCGCGACCAGCTCCTCCCCGCCCTGGAGCCGCACGCCGGTTACACGGCCGCCCTGTACGATCAGCTCTTCGACCGGGGCACTCGTGCGCACCCGGCCCCCGTGGGCCAGGAGACACCGCTGGAGCGAATCCGGCAGGTTGCTCGTTCCGCCCATGAACACCCCGGCGCCTGAGCGATGGATCATCGTGAAGTAGATGAGCCCCCACCCACCGAAGTCCTGCTTGAAGGAACCGAACGGGAGGAGCGAGCAGACCGGTGCGCGCACCATGGAATGCTCGAAGGTGCGCTCCAGCACCTCGGCGGCCGACGGAAGTGCCCAGTCGATGATCTTCCTGAGCTTTCCGACGTGGCGCACCCCCCTCCCGATCGTCGTCAGCAGTCTGCCGAGCTCCGGGCGCACCGGGCTCGTCTGCATCATCGGAAGGCCGATCTCCAGCGCCGCGTGCATGAGCTCGCACAACTCCAGCCAGGCCTTGGCGTCCTTGGGCGAGTAGTACTTGATCTCCTCGGCGGTCTTTTGGGGATCCTTCCAAAACGCGAGCGACTCCCCCTCGGGGCTCAGGTGAACGTGGTAGGGGTCGAGCAGGCGCAGCTGTAGCCCGTATTTCGCCGTCAGTTCGAGATCCGCGTCGATCGTCGTGCCCGGGAAGGACGACGCCTGAATCGCTCCTTCGTTGATGAGATGGCCCGGAGCCTCGGGTTCCATGGGGCTGGTCACCGTCATTCCCCCGACCTTCGAGTGCGCCTCCACCACGAGCACGTTCACTCCGGCCCGGGCGAGGTAGCACGCCGCCACAAGACCGTTGTGCCCCGCCCCGACGACGATGACGTCCGCTCCCTTCAGCCCCTCAGCCTGGCTTGCCATCTGAAGCTCCCTTCTCGATCGCGATCACAACCGCTCCATCGCTTCTCCGAGCGAAGGCTACCAACTCGCCGCGCCGTTTGCGCCTTTCAAAGGGAAGGTTTCTCGTGCCCTTTCCGCACCCCTCTCAAACTGGCCGAAAGGCCAGGTCCCAAACGACGTGTTGGCAGCCGTCATGCGGCCAGAGCGAGCGGCACACGGCGAGCGGCGCGAGAAGAACGCCCTCGTCTTGTCTTGTGTTTCTCTTCTCACCTCCCTACACTGGCCGGACTGATAAACGCCGTATGGGATCGACGAATGCCGGATAGCTCCTCCCCGTCTCCGTTTCGAAACTTGGAGCTCTTGCGAACCAAGCTGCGGCCGCCGGCTCGGGAAGCCGGCCTGATTCAGCGCACCGGCCTCGAGCAATGGCGCCAGGCGTTGGGATCGGCCAAGCTGATCCTCGTCCGGGCTCCGGCCGGATTCGGCAAGACCACGTTGATGGTTCAACTGTTCAGGCGCCTGAAGGAGAAGGGGAAGCGCGTAGCCTGGCTGACCTTGGACGACGGGGACAACGATCCGATTCGCTTCGAAGCGCACCTGGGAGCGGCCCTGCAACAAGTTGACTCGGCGCTCCAACTCGGGGGCGCAGAAAGAGGTGACTCGGCACTGCAAGCGGGAGCTGCGGAAAGGCCGCTCCCTGTCGAAGAGAGCTTGGAATCGTGGCTCCTTTCGAGCCTGCTTCATTGGGAGGCGAGCGCCGGGATTCCTTTCACCTTGTTCTTGGATGATTTCGAGAAGATCCACGCGCACGAGGTCACCGCGGTAGTCGGCCGCCTCCTCGACAACCTCCCCCCTGACGGGCACTTGGTGATCGCCACGCGCAAAGACCCCGCGCTGCCGATTGGCCGCATGCGGGCGCTCAAGGAGCTCGTGGAGATCGACGCGGAGCCCCTTCGGTTCGCATGGGAAGAAACGAAGCAGTTCATGCGCCTGGAGACCGGGCTGGACCTCGATCTCGCCGATCTCGCGCGCCTTCAGCAGTGCACGGAAGGATGGGCGGCGGGCTTGCAGCTCGCCGCGCTGGCCCTGGCCAATCGGGAAGACCGCAAGGCGTTCATCCGCTCGTTTTCCGGCTCTTCGCGCAATATCGCGGACTACCTGGCGGAGCAGGTGCTTTCGCAGCAGCCGGACGAAGTGCGGGACTTCCTGTTGAAGACAAGCATCTTGGATCGCCTGTCGGGGCCACTTTGCGACGCGTTGACGGGTCGAACCGACGGCTATGAGATGCTCGCCTATCTCGAGCGGGCCAACCTCTTCCTGGCACCCCTGGACGACGAGCGTTGCTGGTACCGATATCACAACTTGTTCGCCCAATTTCTGTGCAGTCGTTTGGAGCGCCACGACCGGGGACAGATAGCGACCCTACACCGCTCAGCCGCGGAGTGGTTTTCGGAGTCGGGCGAGCTCGTTGAGGCCGTGGAGCACGCGCTGGCTGCCGGGGATCCGTCCCGTGCCGCCGGGTTCATGGCGCGGTGCGCCAGGTCGCTTTTCCTGCTGGGGCAGGTGAGCACGATCATGAAGTGGGCGGAGCTGCTTCCGGCAGCCGCCCTCGACAGCCACCCGGAATTGCTGGTTGTGTACGCTTGGGCGCTGGCCGTCCGCCACCGAACCGACGAGGCCAGCGCGGTCCTCGATCAGATTCTCGCAAAGGGCATCAACTCGTTGGACCCGGTTGTGCAGGACGAAGTGAGGGCACTCCAGCCCATCCCCCCCATCTTCGCGGACCGGATCGAAGAGAGCCACAAGCTCGCGGCGGAGAATCTCCCGAAGATCTCGCGGCGCAACACCTTCGGTTACGGGCCGCTGGCAAGCGTGCTGGGGTTTTGCTTGATTTCGTCCGGTGAGTTCGACGAAGCGGACCGCGTGCTCCACAGCGGATGGACCAGGGAAGGGATCGGAGACAGCGTCGGCCGAGTGTACTCGGAATGCCTGCGGGGGCGGCTGCGCCTCATTCAGGGCCGTCTCCAAGAGGCCCTCTCGCTTTACCGCTTTACGCTCGCCGAGGCGAAGGAGTCGTTTCCTCCTCGTTCCTGGGCAAGGGCGATCATGGCGGGGTTTCTCGCGGAAGCGCTCTACGAGCTCGACGAACTGGACGAGGCAGAGGAAGCTCTCTCCGACCTCTTGCCGGTCATCCGTGAGCACCACCCTGTGGAGCCCATCGCCATCTTCTACCAAACGTCGGCGCGGATTCAGGCCGCTCGGGGCCGATACGACGAAGCAGTGCGCATTCTCGAAGAGGCGGAGACGCTGGATCGCACGACAACCAGCTCGCGGCTGGCGGCAACGATGCGTTTGGCGAAGATTCGCTTGGTGTTGCAGCGAGGCGACGCCGGAGCCGCGCACCGTATGGCGCAGCATTTCGACGACAGCGAGATCTGGAGGAACTATGCGGGCCGCGTCATGCCGGCCAATACGCCGGAGACGCCGGAGGTGGGCCGGCTGCGGCTCGCGATCCGCACGGGCCAGGCGGCCGAGGCGCTGCCGCTTCTAAGGGCGGAGTTGGAGAAGGCGGAGGCTGCGAGGCGGTTTCGCGAAGCCCTTG
>JACRCS010000520.1 GCA_016218905.1 Deltaproteobacteria bacterium | reverse complement strand
TGCCCGAACGTCTACTGGGGAGACCGGGAGACGAGCCTTCGCGCCGCGAGGCTCGTCAACGACTCCATGGCCGCGGAGCAGCGTTCCCGGCCCGACCGGATCCGCTGGTTCGCGTCGCTCCCCTGGCAGTTCGCAGGGGACGCCCTCGGCGAGCTCGCCCGGGCGGCCGAGAACGGCGCCGTGGGCGTGATGGTCCTCGCGAACATCGCGGGCGCGGACCTCATCGATCCCGTCTTCGCCGAGATCTGGGCGGAGATCGAACGGCGGGGCCTCCCCGTCCTCGTGCACCCCACGGCCCCGCAGGGGCTCCGGGACCAGCACATGGATCAGTTCGGGCTCGTCGCGCCCGTCGGTTTCGTCTGCGATACGACGCTCGCCTTCTCCCGGATCATCCTCTCCGGGTTCATGGACCGGTTCCCGAAGCTCAAGCTCATCGCCTCCCACGGGGGCGGAACCCTGCCCTACATCGCGGGCCGCCTCGATCGCTGCCACGAGATGATCCCGGCCTGCGCCGCGGCCATCGAGGAGCGGCCGAGCACCTACCTCCAGCGCCTCTACTATGACGCCGTCGTCTACGAGCCCGCCGCGCTGGACCTCTGCATCAAGGTCGCCGGATCGCCGGACCAGGTCCTCTTCGGCTCGGACTACCCGCACAACATCGGTGACATGGCGGGGTGTCTCGCCAGGGTGCGGGCGCTACCCGGCGGAACCGCTCGCAAGATCTGCTCGGCGAACGCGATCCGGATTTTCGGGCTGTAGGAGCTCTAGGACCGGGGAGAGGAAGAGACGCGGAGGGGGAAGCGGGGAGGGTCGACCTCCCCGCTCTCGTTTCAGGTGTCGAAGGGGCTCAGATCCGGAAGATACGGGTGACGCCCCTCAGCTCGTCGGCCTTCTTCGCGACCGCATCCGTCGTGTGGGCGATCCCGGCGGCGGCCGACGCGTTCTGCTCGACGCCCCGGGCGATCTGATCGATGTTCACCACGACGGAGCCGATGGAGCTCGTCATCTCCTCGGCTGCCGCCGCGATCTGCCGCGTCTGATCGGAGGCGTCGGCCACCCGGCTCTCGATCGACCGGATCGCCTCGGCGGCCTGCTGGCCGAGCTCGGTCCCCCGAAGGACCCGCTCCCTGCCCCGGGCCATGGCGCTCACCGCCCGCTCGCTCTCGCCCTGGATGGAGACGACGGTCTGCCCGATCTCCTGGGTCGCCTTGACGGTCTTTTCCGCGAGCTTCCGGACCTCGTCGGCCACGACCGCGAACCCGCGGCCGTGCTCGCCGGCCCGGGCCGCCTCGATGGCCGCATTGAGGGCGAGGAGGTTCGTCTGATCGGCGATGTCCTCGATCACCTCGACCACGACGCCGATCTTCTGGGACTGCTCTCCGAGAGCGCCGACGGTGGAGGCCGCTTCCTGGACCACCGACGCGATCTCCTGGAGGGCGTCGATGGCCTCCGAGACGACCTTCGCCCCTTCCGTCGCGACCCGGTGGGCATCGGCCGAGGACTCGTTCACGGTCTCCGTGCTCGAGGTGACGCTCTGGACCGTAGCGCTCATCTCCTGCGAGGCCGAGGAGACGGACTGGGACTGGATCGCCAGCTCCTGATTGCTCGCCGCGATCTGGGTCGTGCTGGCAGAGAGCTCCTCGGCCGCCGTGGCGAGCTCCTGGCTAGCGATCGCCACCTGTCCGAGGCTGCCCCGGAGCTTCGTGATGGTATCCCGGGCCGCCCCGAGGAGCTGGCCCAGCTCGTCCTTTCGATCGACCCGCACCTCCTGGGTGAGGTCCCCGTCGGCGAGGCGGTGGAGGACGCCCACCGTCTCGGCCAAAGGCTCCGTGATCGTCCGGACGAGCAGGAGCCCCAGCGCGATGGAGAAGAGCACGCCTACCAGCGTGCAGACGAGGGCGACGATCTGGGCCGTGCGGTAGATGGACGTGGCCGTGGAGAACTCCTCCTTGGCGACCTTCAGCTGGATCTGGATCAACTCACCGAGTTTCGTCCCCACCGCCTCGAAGGCGCTGCCCGTCCGGATCACCTCGTTGATCTCCCACAGGCCGTTCTGGTCCCTGGTCGCCATGACGTTCTGGAGCTTCGCGAGGGTAGCGTCGGCTTCCTGGAGGAGAGGGTCCGTCGCCGCGACCAGCTTCTTCTCCTCGGCGACGAGGTGACCGCTCTTGTAGGCACGCCACCGGTCGCTCACGTCCTTCCGCGCCCCGGCGATCAGGGTGGCGGCGTCGCCCCATTCGATGGCGGCCATGCCGGCCTGACGAGCGACACCCTGCATCCGGGTCTGGAAGGTGTCGTTGATGGCCTTCAGGTCCGACATCGGGACAATCCGGTCCCCGTACACCCTTTCGAGACCGCCGTAGACGGCGCGGCTCCCGAAGATTCCCACGACTCCGATCACGACCAGGAAGACGGCGGAGATGGCGAGGAGGATGGAAAGGCGCGTGCGAATGCGGAGGTTGACGAGCATGACTTCTCTCCCCTCAACGGTTCCAGGTCCCAAGAACAGCCTTACAGATCGGCACCGCGGGGGAACTCTGTAGTTTTTTCCCTGCCCGCAAGAAGGTGCCACGGGCAGACGGCTCCTCCGCGCCCCGTGAAGCCGTTGACTTGTGCGGCCGGAGGAGGTCATATGGGGCGAGGACCGGACTTCCAACCGAGGATTCCCCGTGAAACGAACCAGCAATCTCAACGTACGATCGCTCACGCCCATCATCGCGCCGGCCGAGCTGCGGCAGGTCTTCCCGCTGTGCGAGGCGGCGGCCGACTTCGTGACGCAGGCCCGGTACCGCGTTCGAGCCGTCCTCCGGCACCTGGACCCGCGGGTAATGGTGGTCGTGGGTCCCTGCTCCATCCACGACCCGGAAGCCGCGGTGGAGTACGCCCGTCGGCTCGCGCGGCTCGGCCGGGAACTGGAGGAGCAGCTCCTGCTGGTCATGCGCGTCTACTTCGAGAAGCCTCGCACGACGCTGGGCTGGAAGGGTCTCATCAACGATCCGGATCTCAACGGAACGAACGAGATCTCGAAGGGCTTGGGCGTCGCCCGGCGGCTCCTCTGCGCGATTACGGATCTCGGGCTTCCCGTCGCGAGCGAGCTGCTCGACCCCATCACCCCGCAGTACCTGGCGGATCTCCTCACCTGGGGGGCCATCGGGGCGCGGACGACCGAGTCCCAGCCCCATCGGGAGATGGCGAGCGGGCTCTCCTTTCCGGTGGGATTCAAGAACGGCACCGACGGAGACCTCCAGGTGGCGGTCGACGCCATGGCGGCAGCGAGGCAGCCGCACAGTTTTCTGGGGATCGACGACCACGGCCGCACCGCCGTCGTGAGGACGAAGGGCAATGCCGACGTCCACATCGTCCTCCGGGGCGGCCGGGACGCGCCCAACTACTCGGCCGCCGACGTCGTCCGCACCGAAGCGCTGATGGCGAAGTCCGGACTGAACCCCGCGATCATGATCGACTGCAGCCACGCGAACTCGTTCAAGGACCACGACCGCCAGGAAGAGGTCCTGACCGACGTGGTGGAACAGATCGCCCGCGGGAATCGCTCGATCTTCGGCCTGATGCTCGAGAGCAACCTCGAAGCCGGGAACCAGCCCCTCGGGGACGATCCGGCCCGACTCCGCTACGGCGTGTCGGTCACGGACAAGTGCATCGACTGGCCGACCACCGAGAGGCTGCTGGGCCAAGCCGCCGAGCGGCTGGCGAAATCCGGCGGAAGAAGGGTTCACTGACCGGGACGGCCGACGCCCTGCCTCTGCCCCACGGGGCAGCTCTCCAGGCACCGGAAGCAGAAGTACTGGAACCCGATAAAGCCGGCCTGGTACAGGCGCCAGTAGTCGGGATCCCGGAGCATCCGCTTGCGTTCCTCCCGTCCGCCGGCGCCGAACTCCGTCCAGAAGCGGACGCTCGCGCCGAGGCCGTAGGGCTGTGAGCTCCCGAGGCACTTCATCACGTCGGTCTTTCCCTCCTCCAAGGCTCGGGCGGGGCACGCGGCCAGGCAGGCGCCGCACGCGGTGCAGGGGTTTTCCGTCAGGACGGAGTCGGAAGGGAGCACCAGGTCCGTCAGGACCGCGGTGAAGAGGACGCGGCTCCCGAAGCGCGGGTGCACGACGAGGTTGTGCTGCCCGAAGGCCCCGAGACCCGCTCCAACGGCGGCGTGACGGAGCGAGACGTCTCCCAGCGTCCCCTTCCCCGTCCCGCCCATGTCGAGCGGGTAGGAGAGCGGGACAGTCGAGGCCCTCGCCCCCAGTTCGCGCTCCAGGAAGCGACCGACCTTGTAGTTGACCGACCGGGAGAACTCCATGAGGTCGAGCCTTCCGTTCATGGCGAGCTGAGGGCTCGGGCTCTCGCACCCCGCCCGCCCCCGAACGGCGAGGACGACCAGCGACTCGGTCCCGGGAAAGACCGCCGAGAGCGCAGGCGAGCGGGCGCTCCGGTAGTCGGCGGCCGCGACGAACCCCACGTCGTCCGCCCCGGCGTCC
This sequence comes from Deltaproteobacteria bacterium, assembly GCA_016218905.1. The sequence goes on along the minus strand of JACRCS010000520.1, from coordinate 12,632 downwards.
AGCGCGTAGGCTCGAATCCCGTTCTTCTGCTCGTCCATGGGTGCCTCCGAGGGTCATGGCCGGGAGAGCGCCCGGCGGCGCGGCGATGATAATGCGACCGGTCGGTATATTTGTGCCCCTCCATCAACTTTCGGAGAGACCCGACGCCCAGCGCGCCCAAACCGACCGGTCTGTTTATGACAGGCCGGCCCTCTCCTGTCAAGACCTGCACCGACACCCCTGATTCTCGTGCTCAGAGCTTCAGCGGGCCGGTGGTCCCGCCCGAAGGGGGTCAGGTGCCCGCGGCGCGTGCGTACGCGGCAGCGTTCTCCCCGGCGATCCGCCCACTGTTCACGGCGAAGCCCATCGTGTTCCCCGGGAGGACGAAGACGTAGGTGTCGCCGTAGATGGAGCAGGCGTCGGTCCCGGCCGCGTAGAGGCCGGGGATCCGGTTCCAGCGCTCGTCCAGGACCTCGGTCCGGTCGTTGATCTTGATGCCGCCGAGGCTCCCGTACGCGCCGGGCACGAGCCTGCCCGCGTAGAATCTCGGGGCCTTCACCGGTCGCAGGAGGCGGTGGCTCTTGTTGAAGAGGGGATCGAACCCCCGCTCGCAGGAGCGGTTGTACTCCTCGACGTTTCTCTTCAGTCCCACCGGATCGACCCCCGTCTTCGCCGCCAGCTCCTCCAGCGAGTCCGCCACGTACAGGTCCTCGTAGCCCTCCCCGATCGCCTCGTCGATCAGTCCGTCGAGGTCGCTGACTTTCGTGAAGGGGAAGACGACGTGGTAGGAGTCGAAACCGACCGTCTCCATGTGGCGCTTCGTGGTCTCGTCGAAGATGAGGAAGGCCGATCGGTCCTTCTGTCGGGAAATGGCGTTCCCCACGAAGGACGAGCTCCCGATGATCTCCTCGTTCAGGAAGCGCTCGCCTTGGAGGTTGACGAGGAGGTGCGGCTGGCGAAACACCTCGGCGAGCTCGTGCTTCAGGTTGCCCGGCATGATGTAGATCAGCTCCATCGACATCTCGCTCGGCGCCGCGCCCGCTTCCCGCGCCATCCGGATCCCGTCGCCCACGAGGGCGGGAATCCGGAACGAGTGCAGGTCGCGGCCCCACTCGTACCCGGTGTACTCCTTGATCAGCGCGGGACTTCCGCCGAAGCCGCCGGTCGCGACGACGACGGCTCCGGCCGCCGCCTCCACGGGCTCGCGGGAGCGCCCGGCCTCGGCGAAGACCCCGCGGACCCGGTTTCCCTCCTTCAGGAGCCTGCGAACCGGCGTCCGGAGGAGGATCTCCACCCCCAGCGCCTTCGCCCGCTCCGTCATGATCCGGTACATGTGCTTCGCGCAGGCCTCTCCCCCGGGCTTCACGATGTGCCACGTGGGCCAACCGCCGGGGAAGTAGGCGCAGGGGTCGAGGAACTCGACCCCCATCTCCTCGAGCCAGCCGATGGTCGTCGCCGCCTTGTCGAGGTAGGCCCGGACCAGCCGGGCGTCCACCCGCCAGTGGGTGTAGTCCATGAAGATCCGGAAGGCCTCGTCCTTGGTGGGGCCCATCTGCCGCAGGCGCTGCAGCCGGCTCTCCACCCCGAAGAGGCCCATCCCCAGGCTGCCGGTACCGCCGGTCTTGGCCGTCTTTTCGAAGGCGATCACCCGGGCCCCGCTCTCCGCGGCGGCGATGGCCGCGGCCAGGCCGGCGGCCCCGGCCGCTACGACGACGACGTCGGCTTCCAGCTTCCTCATGGTCGACTCCTTCAGAAGAGGCCGGTGGGGGGCCCGCCGCCGGGGAGGCCGAGCCGTTCGCTCCAGCGCATCACCGCGATCTTCCAGCGGCCGTCTTCCCGGACGTAATCCATGTCGTAGTATCCCTGCACCCAGAAGAGCGACTGGCCGGTGCGCGGGTAGAAGTACATCATGTAGAGGAGCCAGCTCCCCTTCGCCGTGTCGCCGTCCACCGTGATGATGGGGTGGATGACGATGTCTCCCTCCTTCCCCGCGTGCGTCTTCGAGAGCTCCTCCTTGAAGAACTTCTCGACGGCCCGCTTGCCTTCCACCGGGTCGTGGAGATAGACGTCGATCTTGCCGTTCGAGGCGAAGCAGTCCGTCGTCGTGTCCCAGTCCGTGGCCATGAGGGCGTCGACGTAGCGGCACTGGAGCTGCTGGATCTCCTGGATGTCCTCGGTGACCCGGACCCTCTTCTGCAGCGCAGCCAGCGCATCCTCGGTGGCCTTCAATCGGGTCGTGAGTTCTTCTAGGGTCATGCCTTTCCTCCTGAATCTTCTTCACTCGGACCGGTCAGGTCAGACTCTTCGGACTCCCGCCTACAGGATGTCCATGGCGGCCATGAAGCCCTCGTAGACCGCCTGCTCCACCTTCCGGGGCCTGACGCAGTCCCCCGTGGCGACGAACCAGGGGGCGGAGCCGCGCAGGGACTCGACGACGGGGGTCTTCGACCTGAGGCCGGTCGCGTAGACCACCGTGTCGGCCTCGATGAACCGTTCTCTCCCGGCCTTGTCGGCGACCCGGACGCCGTCGCCCCGCACCTCAACGCAGGTCGTCTCCACGTCCCAGGTGAGCCAGTTCCGCATGCGCGGCAGGAGGGCGCGCCGGTGGCTGTCGTTGCCCTCCTTGGCGACGTCGTCGAGCAGCTCCACCAGGTGGACGGTCTTTCCGTTCTCGGCGAGCCAGAAGCCGGTCTCGCTCCCGATGAGCCCCCCGCCGATCATCACGATCCTCCGCCCGAGGCCGTCGAAGTCCCGGTACGCGTCCCAGACCGGACGCGCCTTTTCGATCCCGGGAATGGGCGGCACGATCAGCTCCGAGCCCACCGCGCAGATGACCGCGTCGGGCTCCTGGAGCCGGATGGAGTCGGCGGTCACCTCGGTCTCGAGCTCCACCCTCACCCCGAGCCGGCCGAGCCGCGTGATCAGCGAGTCCTTGAACCTCTTGAGATCGGCCTTGTGGCTGTCGACCTCCGTCATCCAGAGGATACCCCCGAGGACGCCCTCCTTCTCGGCCAGGGTGACCCGGTGGCCCCGCTCCGCCGCCGTGAGGGCCGCGTACATGCCGGAGACGCCGCCCCCGACCACGAGCACCTTCCGGGAGGCCGCGGGCCGCGGGGCCTGGCGCAGGCGCAGCTCGCGGTTCGACCGGGGGTTGACCGTGCACGTCCAGAGCTTGGGCACGGGCCGCGCGGCCGTGCTCGAGGCGAGCGGGTTGAAGCAGCTGCACCGGAGGCACGGCGCGATCTCGTCGGCCCTCCCGGTGAGCGCCTTCCTGACCCAGTCCGGGTCGGCCAGCACCTGGCGCCCGAGGGCGACGAAGTCGCACTTCCCCTCCGCGAGCACCTGCTCGGCGAGCGCCGGGTCGGTGAAGCCGCCCACCGCCACCACCGGCACCTTCACGGCCGCCTTGATGGCCGCGGCCAGGTCGACGTTGCAGCCGTGGGGATCGAACATCGAGGAGAAGGCCTTCGACTCGACGTGGTTGTAGTACACGCCGGAGGTGACGTGGATCAGGTCCACCCGGTCCTCGATGAGCCGGCAGAACTCCACCGTCTCCTCGAGGTGCATCCCTCCCTCCACCCGCTCGTCGCCGGAGACCCGGTACTCGAGGACGAAGTCCTCGCCGACCTCGGCCCGGACCTTCTCGAGGACGAGCCGGGCGAAGCGGGCGCGGTTCTCCAGGCTGCCGCCCCACCGGTCGGTGCGCCGGTTGGAGAGGGGCGACGCGAACTGGGCGAGGAGCCAGCCGTGGGCGCCGTGGAGCATCGCCATGTCGAAGCCGAGGGCCTTGGCCGCCCCGCAGGCGTTGGCGAAGTGGCCGGCCACGCGGTCGATCATCGCCTCGTCCATCTCGTCCACGACGACGCCGTCGGGCCGGACCAGCCGGCACGGGCCGATGGGGCTTCGGCCCCCGAGGGCGTCGGGGTGGTTGACGTTGCCCGCGTGGTTGAACTGGATCGAGGCGACGGCGCCGTGGGCCTTGATCGCCTCCGCGAGGATCGCGATCGACTCCAGGTGGTGGGTCGAGAGGCGGGGCGAGACGAGGTCGAGGCCGTGGCCGTGCCGGGCCGCGAGCTCAAAGTCGACGAAGGTCTCCGTCACCGTCACCTGGGCGAAGCCGCCCCGCGCCCGCGTCTCGTAGGCGTCGATGCCTTCCGCCGTGGGCGCTCCCCCGAGGGCGATCCGGTTCGCCGTCACCGGCGCGGCGAAGATCCGGTTCTTGAAGACGAGGTTGCGGAGCCGGTAGGGGCTGAAGACGTGGGGGTAGCTCATCCCGCGGACTCCCTGGGAGAGACGGAGCCCTCCGGCGGCCGGAGGAAGAGGCAGACGACGGCGCCGGCGAAGGTAACCGCGGCGAGCGTGTACATCGAGGCCCAGTAGAACCCCGTCGAGTGCAGGAGGGAAGAGCTGATCGCGAGGCCGACGGCCGCGCCGTAGACGCTCACCCCCGTCACGAGGCCCCCCAGCTTGCCGGCGATCGTGCTCGGGTAGTGGGTGGAGATGTAGCCGAAGACGGTCGGGTTGACGAAGGAGGAGAAGAAGAGGATCCCCGAGGGGACGAGGATCAGCAGCAGGCCGTCGTCCGGCGTGAGGCGCCGGACCGTCGTCACGAGGAGCGCCGCGACGAGGAGCCCCACGAAGATCGTGGGCTTGGGGTTGCGGTTGAAGACCTTGTCCGTGAGGAACGGCGCGGCGAGCGTTCCGAGCATCATGGCGTAGGAGGCCCACACGAGCTTCGCCCCCGCGCCCACGGGGCCGAAGCCCAGGCCGAGCGGCGGGTTCTGGGCGTAGAATCCCGGCGCCATGTTGTTGTACGCCTGCTGGCACCAAGAGTCGATGAAGGCCATGAGCCCGAGGATGACCATGGTCAGAGAAAAGACCGCCCGCTTGAACTCCGGGGAGAGGACGCTCTGGCTCGTGGGGGCCGAGTCGGCCGGCGAGTGGGGCTTGGGCCCGAGGAGCATCACGACCGTGGAGACGAGGGCGACGATCAGCACGACCGAGGTCGACGTGATCGCCTTCTGCCAGCTCCCGGTCGCCGCGAACACGCGGGGGACCGCCATCAGGCTGAGCGAGATCCCGCCGCACACCGCAAACCCCACGAAGGCCACCGCGTAGGGCCGCTCCGTGTACTTGAAGCGCTGGGCCGCGAACGTGGCCGGGCTCGCCATGATGGGCCCGGTGCCGATGGCGTGGAGGCAGCGGACGACGATCAGGCCCGCCGGCGTGCTGCCGATGAAGGGCATGAGGAGCGAGCCCGCCAGGATCACGAGCAGCCCGGAGATCCACGAGACCTCGACGCCCACCCGGTCGACGAAGATCCCCCCGAGGATCGCGAAGACCGCCATCACCATGTTGAACGTGAACATGGTGATCGCGGTGGCCTCCCCGGGCGTCACCCCCAGGGTCCGGACGATCTCCCCGATGAAGGTGACGGGGGAGAGCATCGTGTACGAGGTCGACGCGATGACGACGACCATCACCGCCAGCGCGAACCACCGGAACTTCGAGTACTGGACCGCTTCCGTCGTCATGGGCCTCTCCGAATTCGTGATGCTGAACTTACAGCAGCCGTCCCACCTTCGCCCCGTCCTCGACCGCATCGACGATCAGGTTCGGCTCGCGCGCGTCGCCGATCACGTGGACCTCGGGGACGACGCCCTCCAGGACCGAGGCGAGCTCCCCGTTGGGCCCCAGGGGCAGGGCGATCACCACCGTGTCGGCCGGGAGGATCTCCTCCGTCCCGGCGGAGGCGACGACGAGCCCCCGCTCGGTCGCGCCCCGGAGCTCCACCCCTGCCAGCAGTCGTACTCCGTGCTCCGTGAGCCACTGGAGGAGGAGGGGTTTGAGCAGGGTTCCGATCAGCCCGGTCCCGATCTCCGGGCCCTCGTCCACGACCGTCACCTCCCGGCCCCTCTTCACCAGGAACTCGGCCGTCTGGCAGCCGTGGACACCGCCCCCCACGATCACCACCTTCTTTCCCAGGGGCAGCCAGTAGCGCGTCCCCCGCTCGATCCACTCCGGCGGGAAGAACCCCAGAAACCCCTTCAGCTTCCGGTGCAGGTCGCGCCCGGTGACCACGTGGGGCCGGTCCACCCCGGGAAGGGCGAGCTCCGCGTGGGTGCCCCCCACGGCGACCACCACCGCCTCGGGACGGGCCTCCTCCACGACCGCCTTCGTGACCTCCACTCCGAGACGCACCTCCACGCCGTTCTTCTCGAGCTGGCCCGCGAGGTAGCGGCCCAGGGCGAGGAGGTCCTCGCGCTCCGACCCCTTCACGACGGCGGCCAGCGGGAGCGCTCCCCCGAGCCGCTTCTCCCTCTCCAGCAGGGTCACCGCGTGGCCGCGCTGCGCCGCGACCCGGGCCGCCTCCATGCCGGCCGGCCCGCCGCCCACGACGAGCACCCGCTTCTTTCGGGGGGCAGCGGTGAGCGCGTACTCGTACTCGCGGCCCAGGGCCGCGTTGACCCGGCAGCGCGGGGTTTGCCCGGTCTCGACGCGGTCGAAGCAGGTGAGACAAGCGGTGCAGGGGGCGATCTCGTCGAGCCGGCCCTGCGCGACCTTCCTCGGGAGCTCCGGGTCGGCCATCAGGCGCCGGTTGAAGCTGACGAAGTCCGCCTGACCCCTCCGGAGCGCCCTCTCTCCCAGGACCGGGTCCAGCCGCCCGACGGCGATCACCGGCGCCGACACCGCGCGCTTGATGGTGGCTGCCAGCGGAAGCCACCCGCCGGCGCCGTGGCCCCCGCCGTCCACGAGCTCTCCGAGGGGGTAGGGGGGCTCCGGATAGAGCGCCACCTCCGGGAAGTGCGTGCTCTCCCGGAGGGACGGATCTCGCGGCGCCGTGTAGAACTCGGCCCGGACGTGAAAGGCGTCGGCGCCGGCCTCCCGGAAGAGGCGGGCGAAGGCCGCGCTCTCCGCCGGAGTGATCCCGTCGGGGAGCCCCACCTCAGCGCCGTTCAGGAGCGAGATCACGGCAAAGCCCCTGCCGTTGCGGCGCTTGACCTCCTCGATGATCTCGCGAACGATCCGGGCGCGGTTCTCCAAGGGTCCGCCGTACCCATCCTCCCGGCGGTTCCAGGCCCGGGAGAGGAAGCTGTTGAGCAGGTGGTTGCACGCCGAGTTGAGCTCGATCCCCTCGAAGCCCGCCTTCCACGCCCTGACCGCGGCCGAGGCGAACTTCTCCACCAGGTCCTCGACCTCGGAGGTGGTGAGCGCCCGGGCCGGCTCGAACTGGGGCCGGGGGCACTCGCCCTTGGAGAGGGTCGAGGCGGCGACGGGTTGGAGCCCCGACACCGCCGTCGGGTGCATGGGCCCCATGTGGAACATCTGGATGAAGGCCCGGCAGCCGTGGCGGTTGATCGTTTTCGTGAGCTTCGCGAACCCGTCGATGTACCGGTCGTCGTCGATCCGCCAGCCCACGTTGGGCACGGTGCCCAGCGGATAGTCGATGTCGGCTGCCCCGACGACGATCAGCCCCACCCCTCCCCGCGCGACGGCCTCGTAGAAGCCGAAGGACTTCTCCAGCACGTACCCGTCGGCGAACTCCTCGAAGCCCAGGTGAGACCCGGTCTTCAAGATGCGGTTGCGGGTGGGGACCTCGCCGATCCGCCCGGGCTCGAGGAGCTTTTCGAAGCGAGTCTTCACGAAGACCTCCGACCTGTCGGACTCGTCGGACCGTCAGACCGGTCGGACGACGCTGCGCGCGATCCCCTCGAAGACCTCGTCGGAGATCGACCACTTCCGGAGGAGCGCCTCGCCCTTCACCCTCTCCAGGATCTCGGAGACCTGGGCCTTCGTCGCCGGAATCCCGAGGGCCTCCAGCCGGCTCGCGACGACGCCGGACCCGCTCATCTTCCCTAGCACGATCTCGTAGCCCTTCCGGCCGATCACCTCGGGCAGGTACGCCTGGAAGGGGCGCTCGGTGGTGTTCATCTTCTCGATGAGGTACGCCACCTGGCCCGACTCGAAGGTGAACTCGTTCGAGCCCACCACGGGCTTGTTGGGCGCGACCGGGGTCTTCACGAGCTCCGCGACGAGCTTCGAGGTCGCGTGGATCCGGTCGAGCCTCACCCCCGTCTCCACACCGAGGAGGAGCTCCAGACACAGCGCCACCTCCTCCGTGGCCGCGTTCCCGGCCCGCTCCCCCAGCGAGTTCATGGAGGTGTGGACGACCGACGCGCCGGCGCACACGGCCGAGACCATGACGGAGGTCGCCAGCCCGAAGTCGTTGTGGGCGTGCCACTCGATGGGAGTCCCCGGGACCCACTCCTTGAGCTTCTTCACGAGGTGCGAGGTCGCCGCCGGGAGGCCGAACCCGAAGGTGTCGGCCACCGTGACGTGGTCCACGCCGGCCTCGTAGACCGCGCGCTTGTAGATACTCTCCAGGAAGTCCAGCGGCGCGCGCAAGGTGTCCCACGGCATGACGGTCGTGAAGAGCCCGTTCTTCTTCGCGTGTGCCGCCGCCCGGAGCATCTTGCTCGCGAGCTCGTCGGCCGAGAGATCCAGCAGGAGCTTCCCCAGCCACGGGACGCCGGGCCCCTCGACGATGACCCCGTCCGCCCCGGCCTCCAGGGCGAAGTCGACCTCCTTCTCCTCCCAGCGGCAGAGAAAGAAGATCTTCGTCTTCCGCCGCATCCGGACGAGGTCGCGGGCGGTCTCCCGGTCCTCGTTGGAGACGATCGGGAAGATCTCCACGCTGTAGACGCCCAGGTCGTCGAGGGCCTCGTAGAGGCGGAGCTTCTCGTCCCGGCGGAGGACGACATGGGGCGCCTGCTCCGCCTCCCGCAGCGTGACGTCGTGGATGCGGACCTTCTCGGGCAGGTCGTACTGCCCCCGCACGGCGTCCAGGTGATTGTACTCCGTCACCCAGTACTTCCGGGTGAGGGTGGAGTAGCCCGGCTTCGTCATCTCGAACTCCCCTCCCACTGGGAGGCCGACGGTGGCATCCCGTTCAGACAGGCTCGATCGTGTTCAGCGCGGTCAGCACGTCGAGCATCTTCAAATAGAGCAGGTCCCGCTTGCGCAGGATCTCCTCCTCGCTTCGGCCCTGGTATTCGTAGATTCCGCACGAGGTCTTGGCCCCGAGGCGGCCCTCCCGCACCTTCTCCTCGATGAAGCGGAAGACCCTCCCGTAGTTCTTCATGGTGTCGAGGAGCATGTCCAGGCCCTGGAAGTCGAGGGTCTGCATCACGCCGACCACCGGCAGCCGGACCCCGAGGCTCAGCTTGACTGCCCGATCGACCTCGGGCGGCTCCACGAGCCCCTCCTCCACCAGCTCCAGGCACGCCTCGCCGATGGCCTTCTGGATCCGGTTCACGATGAAGCCGGGCCCGAACTTCTTCATGACGATGGGGCTCTTGCCCAGGCCTCTCAGGAACGCCGCGGTACGGGAAACCGTATCCGCGGAGGTCTCCGGCCCCGGTACCACCTCGACGAGGGGGACGATGTGGGCCGGCGCGAAGAAGTGGGCGATGACGAGGCGCTCGGGGTGCGGGACGTCGCCCAGCTCGAAAACGTTCAGCGCCGAGGTGTTGCTCGCGATGACCGCCCCCGGCCGGCAGACTTCGCCCAAGTCGGTGAGGATCCGCTCCTTGATCCGGGGGACCTCGGGGACGGCCTCGATGGCGAAGTCGGCAGCCTCGGCGGCCGGCCGCAGGTCCCGCGCCGGGTGGATCCGGCCGAGGATCTCCCCGATCCGCTCGGGCGGCACCTTCCCGGCCTCCGCGAGCGTCGCGAGGCCCGACTCGATGAGCCGCCGGCCCCGGGCGAGCGCCTTCTCGTCGACGTCCACGAGGTCGACCTCCACGCCTCCGGCCGCGAGCACCTGGGCGATGGAGCTCCCCATGAGGCCGGAGCCGACGACCGCCGCGCGTTGGATCTCAGTCGAAGGCATCGATTCCACTCCTCAGACGAGTCCGCCTCGTCAGACAGGTCGGACAGGTCGGACGGGGTCCGACTACCGGTACGGCAGCCAACACTCCATCAGCTCCTCGACGGGCCAGAGGGTAAGGCGCTCGTACCCGTCCTTCGTCACGAGAAGGTTCTCCTCCAGCCGGACGCCGTCCTTGCCGCCCCGCTTTCCCGCGTACATCTCCACCGCGAGGACCATCCCCTCCCGGAACTCCTGGGGCGGCATCCCCGCGACCTTCTGCATCTGGTTGAAGAAGGGCCGGTCGTGGAGCGTGAGCCCCAGGCCGTGGCCGAGGGCGTACGGGCCGACGTCCTGCCAGCTCTCGTACCCCCAATACTGGGGCGACTTCGGCCACTTCTCGAGGACGTCGTAGGTGTTCGCGCCGTCCCGGATGGCGCTCATGCCGTCGTAGAGGAGCGACCGGCACTCCTCGTAGAGGTCCTTCTGCTCCTGGGTCGCCCTCCCGCAGCAGAAGGTGCGGTAGACGCAGGACTTGTAGCCCTGGTAGGAGGCGCCGTCGACGTCGATGTAGACGAGGTCGCCCGGCCGGATGGGCTTGTCCGTAAAGGACCAGCCGTAGGGATTCGTGTTGTACCCGGAGCAGCAGACGAGGTCTTCCGTGTGGTCGTCCCCCTCCTCGTAGAGCGCCTTGATCCCCACGGCGACCAGGTCGCACTCCCGGACTCCGGGCCGGATCGCGTCGGCGATGGCGGCGAAGGCCTTCTCCGAATTGGCGCAGGTGATCCGCATCAGCTCGACCTCGTCCCGGGTCTTGAGCATGCGCGCGGCGTCCAGGGTGGGCTTGCCGTGCACGACGCGGAGGCCGCGCTTCTTGAACGCCTCGGCGTAGAGGTAGGAGAGGGTCGTCCCGTCCAGGCCCAGCGGCTCCTTCTCGACCCCGTGGGCCACGAGCACGGCCGCGATCTGGTCGACCACCTTCAGGAGCACGGGATCGTCGGGCGTGGCGGCGGCGGGCCGGGGGAGCGCCGCGGGGGCCTGGATCCGGCCCGCCATCCACGGCATCCGGCGCTCCACCTCCGCCGGGGATCCGCCCCCGATCAGGTGGGGCTCGCCGTTTCGCGGGCAGACGACGAACTGGGCTTCCAGCACGCGAAGCGGGGTGGTGACGTAGTAGGAGGTGAGATAGCGGATGTTCGCCTCGTCCCAGGTCACGAGGGCGCCCAGGCCGTCCCGGTTGATCTGCTCCTTGGCCCGGGCGAGCCTCTCCCGGCGGAGCCGGTCGTAGTCGACTCTCTGCTCGTAATCGACGGCGTACTTTCCGAAGGCCATCGGTAACTCCACGAAGGTCTAGGGGAACTGCTTTCGCGGCTCCGGTTGTCTTCTATCCTCCCGGCGGGGCGAGCCCCGCCTCCAGTCCCATAGGTCCCATAGCTCCCATGGTCCCATAGCTCCCAAGCCCCGCGCTTCCTACCGGGCCGTGACGACGGTGGCCTCCTCCGCGGTCACCGCCGCGGCCGCCTTCTGCGGCAGGAGGAACGTCGCGAGCGCGGGCAGGAGAATGAGCGCTCCGAGCATGTTCCAGACGAACATGAAGACGAGCAGGATGCCCACGTCCGCCTGGAACTTGATGGGCGAGAAGGCCCACGTCGCGACACCGAAGGCGAGGGTCAGTCCCGTGAGGACGACGACCCGCCCGGTGAAGCAGAGCGTGTTGTAGTAGGCCTGGGAGAGCGTCCTTCCCGCCCGCAGGTGCCCGAGCACGACACTCAGGATGTAGAGGGCGTAGTCGACGCCGATCCCGACGCCCAGCGCGATCACGGGCAGCGTCGCCACCTTCACCCCCATCCCGAGCCAGACCATCAGCGCCTCGCACAGGATCGAGGTGAGCATCAGCGGGACCACGGCGACGACCACCGCCCGCCAGGAGCGGAACGTGATGAAGCAGAGCAGGATGACGGCTCCGTAGACCCAGAAGAGCATCTCGTGGCTCGCGTGCTTCACGACGATGTTCGTGGCCGCGTCGATCCCGGCCGTGCCGGCGCCGAGGACGAACTTCGCGTCCTTGGTGTTGTTCTCGGCGGCGAAGGCCTCGACCGTGTCGACCACCCGGGTGAGGGTGTCGGCCTTGTGGTCGGAGAGGTAGGCGTAGAGCGTCAGGAGGTTGCACGTGTCGTTGTAGAGGCCCCGGGGACCGTTGGACGTGATGGTGTTCAGCATGTCCTGGTTTCGGGGCAGGTCGTACCACTTCATGCTGCCTTCGCTGTAGGCGCCGAAGACCCGGCGGTTGAGGAGCGCGAGCGAGTTCGTCGACTCGACCCCGTCCACCTGGCGCAGCGTCCACTCCAGGGCGTCGAGGCGCATCAGGGTGTCGTGCTTCGTGCAGGCGCCGTCGGGGGTCTCCACCAGCACCGCGAGCACGTCGCTCGACGCCCCGTAGTTGGCGTTCAGGTAGGCGTTGTCGCGGTTGTAACGGGAATTCGGCCGAAGCTCGGGTGCGCCCGGGTCGAGGTCGCCGATCTTCAAGCTTTGCCTGACGACCCAGCCGCCCGCCGCCATGGCCGCGCAGACGACGATGGCGACGGTCGCCCACTTTCTGCGGGTGAAGAGGTCGAGGAAGCGCCAGAACCAGTTCTTCTCCGCTCCGGAGCGCTCCGCCCTCTCCTGGCTCAAGCTCCGTTGCGCCGCCTTCGGGTTCACGCCCGTGTAGGAGAGGCAGATGGGGAGCAGGATCAGGTTGGTGAAGATGAGGATCGCGACGCCGATCGACGAGGTCACGGCGAGG
>JACRCS010000517.1 GCA_016218905.1 Deltaproteobacteria bacterium | reverse complement strand
TCTTCGCTCCGAGGGCCGAGGAGAGCTCGGCGAGGAGGGTCTCCTCGGCGAACGGCTTCTCCAGGATTCCCGTGGCGCCTTCGCGGGCGGCGTCGGCCTTCTTGTCTTTTCCCTTGTAGCCCGACGCCATCAGGAGGACGGGCGGCATCGGCCCGAGGCCCTGCATCCCGCGGATGACGTCGCGCGTCCGGAGCTTCGGCAGGACCGTCGAGATAAGGACGAGGTCGGGCCGGCCACGCTTGTAGGCCTCGAGCCCGTCCTCGCCGTCCTTGGCGACGACGAGGTCGAAGTCTTTCCCAGCGAGATAGCCCTTGATACGGTCCAGGTATCTCGGCTCGTATTCGATCAGGAGAATCGTCTTCGCCATACGTCGTGGGGCCTGTGGCCCGGTCCCCCCCGCACTCCGAAGTCTCCTCCGGAAAGTCACCTATTATCGCCCCGGAAGTGGGCCTGTCAACGACGTTTACCGGCACGGACAGCCTGTCCGGACGCTTGTCCGGAGCTTATGACGTACATGTTCTCGGCTGCAAGGTGAGCCAGATCGAAGCCGGCCACCTCGCGCGGATTCTCGAGGCCGCAGGCCTTTCCCGCGTGCCTCCCGGAGGGTCCGCCGACGTCGTGATCGTCCACGCCTGCACAGTCACCCAGCGCGCAGACCGCGACGCACTCCGGCTGCTCCGGCGCCTCCGCCGCGAGCATCCGGCCGCACTCCTCGCCGTGACGGGCTGCCTCGCCGAGCGCGACCCGGACGGCCTCGCACGGCGCCCCGAGGTCGACCTCGTCGCCGGGCACGGATCCTCATCCGCGCTCGTGGGCCTGATCGAGGAGTCGGCTGCGGGGCTGCTCCCCGGAAAGGTCGCCGCGGTCGGCGTTTCCCCCGACGAGGTCCTTCGTTCGCCCCTCGCTTGGACGACGGGACCGGGACGCACGCGCGCTTTCCTCAAGGTCCAGGACGGTTGCCGCCGGCGCTGCGCCTTCGGCATCGTCCCCTCGCTCCGCGGGAGCGAGCGCAGCGCCCCTACGGCCGAGGTCGAGGACGCAATTCACGCCCTCGGCACGTTGGGTGTCCCCGAGGTCGTCCTTTGCGGGGTTCACCTGGCGGCGTTCGGGAGCCGGGGGGAGGGCCTCGTGGAGCTCCTCGAGAGGCTCGAGGCGCGCCCTCCCGCTTGCCGGGTCCGGCTCTCCTCGCTCGAGCCGATGGAGGCAGGCGAGGCCCTGGTCGACCTCGTGGCGGCCGGCAGCGTCGTCGCGCCCCACCTCCACCTCCCTCTCCAGTCCGGCTCCGACGCCGTCCTGCGCCGGATGCGACGCGGAATGACGACCGCCCGCTTTCGGGCGCTCCTGGACCGCGCCTGGCGAGAGAACCCGCGGATCCACCTCGCCACCGACGTCATCGCCGGCTTCCCGGGGGAGACGGACGCCGAGTTCTCCGAGACGGAGGCGCTCCTCCGCGACCTCCCCCTCGCCTCGCTCCACGTCTTCCCCTTCTCTCCCCGCTCCGGAACCACGGCCGCGAGCCTCGCGACGTCGGCCGGCGTTCCGCGGGCCGTCGTGACGCAGCGGGCGGCGCGCCTGCGCGGCCTGGACGCCCGAATCCGCCGCGGCTTCGCCCGGGCTCACGACGGACAGGATGCCGACGTCGTCGCCCTGAACGGAGGCGTCGGCCTGACGGAGAGCTACGTCGAGGCCACGCTCCCGCCGGGAAGCCCTGCGCCGGGAAGCCGCTTCCGCGCCCGCCTCAAGCTCCTCCCCGACGGGACCCTGACGGTCCACCCCGGAAATCCGGGCGCCTGATAGACTGCGGGGCTTCTAAATCCCGGCCCCAGCGGCCCGCAATCCTCGAGGTGAGCCATGTCCGGACACAGCAAGTGGAGCACGATCAAGCACAAGAAGGGCGCCGCCGACGCCAAGCGCGGCCGGCTCTTCACGAAGCTGATCAAGGAAATAACGATGTCCGCCAAGGTCGGCGGTGGCGTGATCGACTCGAACCCCCGCCTTCGAAGCGCGGTCCTGGCCGCCAAGAAGGCGTCGATGCCGTCGGACAACATCGACAAGGCGATCAAGCGGGGAACGGGCGAGCTCGAGGGGATCACCTACGAGGAAATCACCTACGAGGGCTACGGTCCGGGCGGCGCCGCGATCCTGATCGAGGCGATGACCGACAACAAGAACCGGACGACCGCCGAGGTCCGCCACCTCCTCACGAAGTACGGCGGAAACATGGGCGCGGCCGGTTCGGTCGCTTTCCAGTTCTCGAAGAAGGGCTACATCGCCGTCGAGAAGGCCGGCGTCACCGAGGACGCGCTGATGGAAGCGGCCCTCGAGGCCGGCGCGGAGGACTTCAAGGCCGAGGACTCCGACGTCTACGAGATCGTCACCGACCTGGCGTCCTTCGAGAAGGTGAAGTCCCAGCTCGAGGCGAAGAGCTTCGTGCTCCAGACCGCTGAGCTCCAGATGATCCCCTCGACGACCGTCGCCGTCGGCGACAAGGCCCCGGCGCTCCTGAAGCTCCTCGACATGCTCGAGGACAACGACGACGTCCAGAAGGTCTGGTCGAGCGGCGACATCGACGACCAGTACCTCGAGGACGCCTGACCGCCGCGCGGCGGTGAAGATCCTCGGCGTCGACCCGGGGAGTCGCGCCGCCGGCTGGGCCCTCGTCAGCTTCCACGGCGCGCCCCGGCTCGTCGGAGCGGGCGTCCTTCGCCCCGCGACGACGACGTCGTTCGCCGACAGGCTTCTCGCCCTCCACGATGCCCTCTTGGACGTCGTCGAGCGCGAGAAGCCCGACGAGGCCGCCGTGGAGAAGGTCTTCTCGGGAGTCAACCCCCAGAGCCTCATCACGCTCGGCGAGGCGCGGGGGGTCCTTCTCCTCGCCCTGGCCCGCGCGCACGTCCCCGTTCACGAGATCACTCCTGCCGAGATCAAAAAGACGATCACCGGCACGGGCCAGGCCGACAAGGAACAGGTCCGCCGCATGGTGCTCTCTCTCCTCGGCTCCCCCTCGGGGTTTTCGCGCCTGGCCCTCGATGCGGCCGACGCGGCAGCGGCGGCCCTGACGCACGGGTTCCAGACGGCAGCCGGGCGGCGGGCGACCCTGGCCTCGACGGCGCCTTCCCCCGTTCGGCGCCGCGTCGGCGGTTGAGCATCCGGAAGGCGGGTGCTATCGTCTCGCACCGCGAGACTGCCCACACATGTCTTTCCAAGGCTCCCTCAAAGAACTCCCCCTCGCCGACATCGTGCAGCTCGTCGCCGTGTCAGGGAAGACAGGGATGTTCGCCCTGAACCGCGGCGACGAGCAGGGTGCCGTCTACATCCAGAACGGTCAGATCACCCACGCGAAGGTCGGGGACATCGAGGGCGAAGACGCGATCTACAGCCTCGCGCTCTGGAGCCAGGGCGAGTTCCAGTTCTCGCCGGGCGTCGAGAGCGAGACGCGCACGATCACGCGCTCGAACACGAACCTCCTCATGGAGGCGGCGCGTCGCAGCGACGAGTGGAAGATCCTCTCGAAGAAGATCCCCACGACCGAATCCGTTCCTCAGCTCGTCTGCCGGGAGGGGCTCAGCGAGTCCGTGACCCTGACGCCGAGGGAGTGGCTCGTCGTCACCGGGATCGACGGCTCCCGTTCGATCGAGGACATCGCCCGGGCGGCACGCATTTCGGCTTTCGACGTCGCCAAGACGCTCTATGGCCTGATCACCGCAGACCTCGTCGGAATCCGATCGAAGGCCGACGTCCGCGCGGCTTCCGCGCCCGCGGCGCAGGCTTCGGCCCCCGCCCCGCCCGCCGCCGGCCCCGTCGTCACGACGCACAGCGGCGTCTTCAACGCGGTCACGCGCGGCGACGAGCGCCGGAGCCTCCAGATTCTCTGCACGAAGGTGAAGCAGGAGGCCGAGAGCGCCGCTCTCGCTCCGGGTGACCCCGCGATCGACCGGCTCTACCGCGCCGCTCTCGGCGAGGTCGACAAGGGGCGCGGGCTCGACGTCGTGAGAGAGCTCATCCGGAGCCTCGAGCAGACGGTCGCCGCACTCCGCGGACGCGAGGCGAGCCTCGCCTTCCGCGAGAAAATGGCACCCCTGCTCTGAATCTGATGTCCTCACGGAAAAACCGCGACCGGGATTCCCGTGAGCTTCCACGGTTTCCCCCCTTGCACCTCGTGACGATCCGATCAGTCAATTGACTTTGCCGGGAAATCCCGTGCTGCTAGACTCTTGACAACTGATCCGAGCCTGGGACGCGGAACTGCTTCGCCTTCCCCGAAACGGGGGTGACTCGTCCGGTCCCCGGCTGGAAAATAAGGAGACTCGATGCGACGGATGCGGACCGGACTCCTCCTCGCGCTGGCCGTGGCACTTCTCGCGGCTTCTCCGCTGAGCGCTCAGGTGGCTCCCAGCCTCACCGGCGAGACCGGGCTCTTCGCCATCTACGACGCGCAGACCGTCCCTCACGGGCGCTTCGCGTTCTCCCTCTTCTACAGCATGTACGACCGAACCGCCGCGCCGGTGCCCTCCGTGGCGCCGTACCCGGAGGATCCGATGCGGTACAGCGCCGACAAGCTCGGCCTGACGATCGCGTTCGGCCTCCTTCCGAACTGGGAGGCGTCGTTCACCACCGGGCAGAAGTACTACTCGGCGGACGACCGGCTCTGGGGCGGGAACATCAACGGCCACAACCGCACCGGGGCGATCGACCACGACGAGACCGACAAGATGCGTCTCGGGTCGAAGCTCATCTTCAACTCGAAGGATCCGCTGAAAGTCGCGATCTTCGGAGCCGCCTACATCCCGACGCAGAGCAGGAACGACCCGGAGGCCCTCACCTCGTACCGGACCGACTGGGAGTGGGGCTTCTCGGGTACGTACGGAGTCTTCACCGGCCAGTTCGCGTACCTCTGGACTGCGGACTGGGCCGCCGAGGGCGAGGAGTACGAGATCTCTAACGAGATGCGCTGGTCCGCCGGCGTCGGCATCCCGCTCATCCCCGACAAGCTGAAGGGGATATTCGAGCTCCACCGGACGATGTACGACGGCGGTGCGACCCAGCCCCCCGACTTCACGGACGCCGTCCTGGGGGCACGGCTCGCCCTCGGCAACAGCGGCGTCGTCGCGAGCGCGGGCGTCCGGGCCAACCTCGACAACCTGGCGAGGTACAGCTCCTCCCCGAGCAGCGTGGGCGGCATCGTCCAGGTCTCCTGGGCGCCCCAGCCGGCGAAGGCCCCCGAAGCCCCCGTGGTCGTCCCGTCGCCCCACGAGCCGCCTCCGGCCGAGCCGGTGCCTGCCCCGGCCCCTGTCGTCGTGCCGGCCCCGGCCCCCGTCGTCGAAGCGCCTCCCGCTCCGAAGCCTGAGACGTCCACGACCGACGAGATCCTCTTCGACGCCGCCAAGAGCCGCCTGACCAACATCGCCAAGGCGATCCTCGACGGCGTGGCCCTCCGCCTGAAGAACAACCTCTCGGCGACCTGCACGATCGTCGGATTCACCGACCCGAAGGAGAAGGGCGACCACGCCGCCCTCGGCCAGGCGCGCGCCGACGCCGCGAAGGACTACCTCGTCAAGAGGCACGGCATCGACGCCGCCCGGATCCAGGTCGACGCCAGGGGCGACACCGAGGCCGGGGACGACGCAACGCGGAACCGCCGCGCCGTCGTCACCGTCACCTTCCCGTAACACTCCCAGTTCCCCGAGCTTTCCCGAGCGGCCGGCCTCCCGCCGGCCGCTCGTGTTTCTGGCCGTCGCGCTAAACTGACCCCGATTGGACAGCAGCGGCGCCTTCACGACCGGAACGAGCCCCGCACTTGGCGGGGCTTCTCATTCCCGTGCGCTCGTCGTCCTCGCGACGGCGGCCGTGGTCGGTCTCCTCTGGGCCGGCAAGATCCTCTTCGTCACCCTCTTCTTCGCTCTCTTCCTCTCCTTCGCGCTCCACCCTTTCGTGGAGCTCCTCGAGAGGATCCGCCTGCCGCGGGCCCTGGCCGCCTTCGTCGTCCTGTCTCTGCTCTGCGCGCTCGTGACGTTCTTCATCGTCAACGCCCTCGACCAGGCGCAGGCCTTCTCGCGCGACTGGCCCGCGTACGAGCGGAAGATCCAGAGCCTCACCGCACAGGCACGGGGCCTCTTCTCCCGCATCGAGGAAGGGACCCGACGGCTTCTGTCCGACGGAGAACGGGCGGGCGTGCGCGCCGTCCGTCTCGAAGAGGGGATGCTCGACTCCGTCGCCCGCGTCGTCCTCCAGGTGAGGACCGTCTTCTCGCTCGTGCTCTACACCGCGGCCATTCCGATCCTCGCCTTCTTCATGCTGAAGGACCGGGAGAAGTACGCCGGTGCGCTCACGCGGATCCTCCGGCGAAAGGGGGGGCGGGCTGCGTCGGACTTCGCCGTCAACGTCGCCCACGTCCTCTCGGGTTACGTCCTCGGCGAGCTCTTCGTCGTCCTGATCACCGCCTGCATCACGACGGCGGGGCTCCTGATCCTGCAGGTGCCCTACAGCTACGTCCTCGGCCCCCTCGCGGGCCTCTGCGTCCTCCTCCCCTACGTCGGCGTCATCCTCTCAACGACGCCCGCGCTGTTCGTGGCGTTCCTCGGGACCGACGAGCCGTTCCTCGCGCTGAAAGTCATCCTCTTCTACTCCGTCGTCCAGTTCCTGGAAGGCAACGTCCTGACACCGTTCATCGTCGGGAGCCGGGTGCGGCTCCACCCCCTCGCCGTCCTCGTCGCCTTCGTCTTCTGGGGCATCCTCTGGGGCCTTCCCGGCGCGATCCTCGCCGTTCCCCTGACCGCCACGATCAAGGTCGTCGGCGAGCGATTCGAACGGTTCGCCCCGTGGGCCGCCCTCCTGGGGGAACGAACGCCCGACCCCGAACCCGAGCCCGCGGAAGATAAGAGGGGGCCGGACGAGAAGGTCGGCGGGTAGCGTCGTGTGCGGCCGGTACGTCCAGACGAGCCCCGCAGACGCCCTGGCGACCCGGTTCGGCGCGCGGCTCCCCGAGGGAATCGCGTGGACGCCGCGCTGGAACGTGGCGCCCGGCACGAGGGCCCCGATCGTCCGCGGGGACGCCGCCGGCGCCGTCCTCGCGCTTCACTCCTGGGGGCTCCGCCCTTCGTGGGCCC
>JACRCS010000504.1 GCA_016218905.1 Deltaproteobacteria bacterium | reverse complement strand
GTTCCGGAGCCCGATCTTCCCACCGTGGACCGCTGCACGCGAAACGCTGCACGTCGTCTTCGTCGGCCCGGCCGACGCAGACGGCCACGACTCCTGCGTCCGTGAACTTGATCGCGTTTCCGATGAGGTTCACGAGGATCTGGCGCAGGCGGCGGGGGTCGCCGCGCACGGCCGGGTCGGCCCCCAGGTCGACGCTGAGCTTCAGGTCCAGCCCCTTCTCGGCCGCGGCCGGCCGGAAGCCCTCTACCGTGTCCGTGACGAGCTCTTCCGGCCGGAAGGGGACGTTTACGAAGTCGAGCTCTCCGGCCTCGATCTTCGAGAAATCGAGCACGTCGTCGACGACGCGGAGGAGTTGGACCGCGGAGTCCTTGGCGAGGAGGAGGTAGCGCCTCTGCTCGCCGGTGAGGGGCGTGCCGAGGACGAGGTCGATCATCCCGCTCACGCCGTTGAGGGGCGTGCGGATCTCGTGGCTCGTGTTCGCGAGGAACTGGCTCTTCGCTCGGTTCGCGTTCTCCGCGGCCGCCGTGGCGAGCTCGAGCTCCTCCGTGCGCTGCCGTACGAGCTCTTCGAGCCGCAGATTCATCTCCCGCAGCTCCTGCTCGGCCTCACGCCGCCTCCGCTCGTCCTCCGCGTCCTTGAGGGCCAGGGCGAGGTAGCTTCCCACCTCCACGGCCGTGACGAGCTCGTGCTCGCTCCAGTCCCGAGACCGGGAGGACTCGAGCGAGAGCACCCCTGCCAGCCTGCCGGAGTGTTTCAGGGGCATGGCGAGGAGCGAGCGGATGTCGGCCCGGAGGAAGTCCTCGGCCACCGGGGCGAGGCGCCGTTCCGACTCTACGTCCCGCACCGCCACCGGGCCGCGCTCCAGCTCCTTCCGGTATTCGGGGACGAGCGAGAGGTCGGCCCAACTGCGAGGGCGGGAGGCGCCCGCGGGGGTCTCCGAGGAGGCGAGCAACACCAGCCGGTCGTCCTCGACCGTCGAGTAGCACGCCCGGAGCCCGGCGAACGACCGGCTGAGCTGGTCGACCGTGCTCTCGATGACCTGCGCGACGGGCATGCCCATCTTCAGCCGGGTGGCGATGCCGCTGATGAGGCTCAGGCGGACCTGCCGCTCGCGCAGCTCGTCTTCGTTGCGGCGGATCCGGAGCATCACCTTGAGCCGGGCGGCGAGCTCCAGGTTGTCGATGGGACGCGCGATGAAGTCGTCGGCGCCCGCCTCGAGACCCTGCGCCTTGAGCTCGGGCGGAGCGCGGTGGGCGGTGATCAGGATCACCGGGATGGTTGCCGTCCGAAGGCCCGCCTTGAGGCGGCGGCACATCTCGATGCCGTCGATCCCCGGCATCTGGACGTCGACCAGCGCCCCGTCGACCGCCTCCTCCGAGGCGATCCGCAGGCCCTCCAGCGCGTTGGACGCGGGCAGGAGCTTCCAATCGGGAACGATCCCGCGGAGCACCTGCTCCAGGACATAGAGGTTGTCCGGATTGTCGTCCACGACGAGGAGGGCCGGGGGCCGGGCCATCACCTCACCCATTTCCGCACCGCGGCTTCGAGGGCGGCGTTCTCGAGGGGTTTGGCGAGGTAGTCGTCACACCCGGCGGCCAAGATCGCCTCCCGGTCTCCCTTCATGGCCTTCGCCGTGAGGGCGACGATCGGGATGTCACGGAACTCGGGATCGTCCTTGAGCCGGCGCGTCGCCTCGAGTCCGGTCATGCCGGGGAGCTGGACGTCCATGAGGACGAGCGCCGGGCGAAGCTCCCTCACGGCCCGTAGGGCCTGTTCCCCGTCCTCCGCCGTCCGGTACGGGAGTCCCAGCTCCTCCAGCAGGGCGCCGATGGTGAACCGGTTGTCGGCGTTGTCCTCCACGATGAGGACGAGTCCCCGGTTCCCTGCGCCGGCTGTCTCGGGCCCGGGGGCGGGCGAGGGCGCCGGCGCGGTCCCGGCGAGCATGCGTCCGACCAGGCGGACGAGCTGCTCGCGGTCGAGACTCCCCTTCTGGACGAGCTCCTGGGCCCGGTTCCGGGCGAGGCGGGCGCGGTCGGCGGCCGTGAGCTCCTTCGCGGTGAGCACGAGGACCGGGAGGGCCGCCGTGACGGGATCCGCGCGCAGCTCTTCGAGCACCTGGAATCCGTCCACGTCCGGCATCATGAGGTCGAGAATCATCCCGCTCGGCGGCGCGGCGCGGAGCCGCTCCACGGCTTCGCGGCCGCCGGGGGCGACGTCCACGGAGTACCCGTTCTCCTCGAGCGCCGTGCGGATCTGCAGGGCGGCGGTCGGATTGTCCTCCACCACGAGGAGCCGGACCGCGCCCGGGACCTCCAGGGAGGCCTGCCCGGCACGCGACAGCGCGCGAAGGACGCGGTCGAGCTCCTCCCAGACCGAGCCCGCGTGTCCCTTGGCGACCACCCGGTGGGCCGCTGCCGCGAGACGCCGTAGTTCTTCGGCCGTGAGGTCCTTGGCCGTGAGGATGATGACCGGGATCTCGGCGGTCGCCCGGCTGGAGCGGAGCCGGTCGAGCACGGTGAACCCGTCGAGCTCGGGCATCATCAGGTCGAGGATGACCGCGTCGGGAGGGTCCACCGCCGCGAGCGACAGGGCGTCGGCGCCGTTCGAGACGGCCTCCACGCGGTAGCCCCGCTCCCCGAGGAATGAGGAGAGCTCCTCGCGGACGACCGGGTCGTCGTCGACGACCAGGACGCGCCGGATCTCGCGGGCGCGGGCGATGCGGCCGAGCTCCGCCTCCAGGGCGCGGGGGTCCACGGGCTTGACGAGGAAGCCGGCGCCGCCGAGGGCGCGGCCCGTCGCCCGCTCATCGCTCACCGAGACGAAGACGACGGGAATTTCGGCCGTCTCCGGAGACCGCTTGAGGCGCGAGATGACCTCCCAGCCGTCCATCTCCGGCATGATCAGGTCGAGCGTGATCGCGAAGGGTTTGTGCCGCCGCGCGAGCTCGAGCCCTTCCGGGCCGCTCCGGGCCAGGATCGGCCGGTATCCGGCGGCCACGAGATAATCCGCGAGGGCCCGCCGGGTCCTCTCCTCGTCGTCGATCACCAGCACGGTCTGACCCGTACCCGTCAGCTCGGCCGGCGGGGACCGCAGCCCGGCGGAGAGCGCCGGAGGTGCCGTGATCACGCCGGCCGTCGCGGCGCCGAGGCGGCTCGGGAGCTTCAGGGCGAACGTGCTCCCGACCCCGGGCGCGGATTCGACGGCGATCCAGCCGCCGAGGAGCTTCGCGAGCTTCTGGGAGATGGCGAGGCCGAGCCCGGTCCCCTCGTGACGCCTGGAGGTCGAGCCGTCCACCTGCCGGAACTCGTCGAAGATGACGTCGAGGTCCTCCGGGATCATCCCGATGCCGGTGTCGCGCACGGAGATCGAGACCCAGCCGTCCGCCTGCGAGAGCGCCACCTCGACGCTGCCCTCGGACGTGAACTTCACCGCGTTCGAGACGAGGTTGAGGAGGATCTGGCGGACCTTCTCTTCGTCGGACTCGAGGGAGCGGACCTTGGACGACGAGGGCACCAGTTTGAGCGCCAGGCCCTTCTCCCGGGCGAGCGGCGAGACGGTCTCGATCACCGCCTCGGCGATCGCGAAGGGGTCGAGCTCGGCGGAATACACCTCCATGCGCCCGCTCTCGATCTTTGACAGGTCCAGGATGTCGTTGATGAGCGAGAGGAGTTGGCGCCCGTTGCGCTCGATGACGCGCAGATACTCCTTCTCCTGGTCGGGGTTCTTTCCCACGCCCCTGGCGATCATGAGCTGCGAGAGGGCGAGCACGCTGTTGAGCGGGGTGCGGAGCTCATGGCTCATATTGGAGAGGAACTCGGACTTGAGCCGGTCGGCTTCCTGCACCTGGGCCTGCTTCGCCTCGAGCTCCGCCGCCTGGGCCCGGAGCTCCTCCGCCTGGGACTGGAGCTCGTGGGACTGGGCCGAGAGCTCGGAGTTCGCGGCCGTGAGCTCCTCGTTCGCCGCGTTCAGCTCGGCGGTCTTCTCCCGGAGCGCCTCGTTGGCGACCTGGGTCTCGTTGAGGAGGTCCTGGATCCGTTTGGCTTGAGCGGCGGTGTAGATCGAGGTGGCGATGAGCGTCCCGGCCGCGTCGAGGAACTCCGTGCGCGTTGCGTCGACCTCTCCGAAGAAGGCGACCTCGAGCACGCCCAGGAGCGCGTCCTCGTAGACGAGCGGGAGGGCATAGATCGAGCGGGGCGGCTCACTCACGGTGCCGGTTCGCGCCTCGGCCTCGCTCCTGCGAATGTTCTTGAGGAGAATGGGCCGCCTTTCCACCGCCACCTGGCCCACGATGCCCTCGCCCGGCCGGAAGGCATTGGAGAGATACTCTCGCTCCACGAAGGCGTAGGAAGCGCGGAGCTCGCACAACTCCTTCGCGGGGTCGTAGGCGTAGAGCGCTCCGGCGCACGCCTCCACGTGGCGGGAGACGAAGCCGATGCTCTTTCGCAGAAGGTCCTCGTAGGCCTCTCCGATGGTCTCCCGTCCCAGGGCGTTCAAGCCCTCGCGCAGCCACAGCTGATTGCGGAGCGTCGCGAGGAGCGCGTTGAAGTGGCGCGCCATCTCCGCGATCTCGTTTCGGCCGGTGAGGTCGGAGTCGACGAGCTCGCCGGAGGCGGTGATCTCGCCCATGGTCCTCTTGAGCGAGCCGACGGAGACGAGCACGCTCCGGAGGACGAAGAGCAGGAGGACGGACGAGAGTGCGCCGGCGCCGATCATCATGGCGATGGTGAGCGTGCGCGCCTGGGAATCGACCCGCCTCGCCTCGTCCATGAACTCCGCAGCCCTCGCCAGGGGATACGCGTAGAGCTCCTGCGTCTTCTGTTCGATGCGCTGGGCGTAGGGCTGCCCCTTGGTCTCGCGCACCTGGGCCGCGGCCTTTCGGTCTCCCTGGGCCAGGAGCCTCAGCGTCTCGTCTCGGATCGGCTTCCAGTTGACGAAGAGCGTCCGGGTCTCCTGTTCGAGCGCCCGTCCGGCCTCCCCGAGGATCTTGTCCCGGATGAGGTCGAGCTTCTCAGCGACGAACTTCTCCTGCTCCCGCAGCTCGGCGAGGTCTTCCTGCAGGTTGGCGTTGGACCCGAGCGAGGTGAGGTCCTCCATGAGGAAGTTCATCCTGGTGACGCCGAGGCTCACCATGAGCGCCGCGTTGCTCACCCTGAGGGGGTGCTCGTAGAGCCCCTCCGTCTGGGCCGCCAGCCTGTCGACCTGGGTCAGGGAGAAGAGTCCGAGCGCGAGGGTCATGGCGACGACGACGGCCAACGCGACTCCGACGCGCGCCTTGAGGGTCAAGTTGTCCAGTAGCTTCATCGGTGCCTTCTACGGTGCGTCGGCGCGCCCCCGGCCTCGAGACGAGGACCGCGCCGGGAGTTCGTGGGTTTGCGGTAGATGCGGTTCCTGGCGTCCAGCACCTCGAGCCGTCCCGCGGCGGGCCCCGAGAGGTGCTCCGACGTGCCGAGCACGAGGAAGCCGCCGGGGGCGAGCGAGGCCTCGAGCTTGCCGAGCACGCTCTCCTGCAGCTTCGGGCCGAAGTAGATGAGGACGTTTCTGCAAAGGACCAGATCGAAGCCGCCGAAGATGCTCTCCGCCGGGGCCAGTACCCCCGGTCTCGTGACGTCGTCGAACGAGAAGCGGACCGGAGCGCGCACGGCAGCGGTGACCTGGAACCGGCCGCCGCTCTCGACGAAGTAGCGGTCGAGAATCCCGAGCTTCACGTTCTCAAGCTGCTCTCTCCCGTAGATGCCGGCCTCGGCCGCCTGGAGCGCCGTCGCGCTCACGTCGGTGCCGAAGACGAGCGGCACGAGGGGAACGGGCGCCTCCTTGAGCGCGCGGTCGAGCAGGATCGAGAGAGAATAGGCCTCTTCGCCCGAACCGCAACCGGCGGACCAGACCCGCAGCTCGCTCGCCCGCAGGCGGCCCTTCTCCCGGACGATGGCCGGGAGCACCGCCTGCTCCAGGAGCTCGAAGACGACGGGATCGCGGAAGAAGGAGGTCACGTGCACGGCGAGCGCCGTCACCAGGCGGTCGCACTCCTCGGGGTCGGCCTCGAGCCGGGCGAGGTACGCCCCGGTATCCGGGTCCCCCACGCGGTCCACCCGCTCCGCGAGGCGCTTGCGCAGCGTTTCCGTCCGATAGCCGGAGAGGTCGAGCCCGCGGGACTTCTTGACGTACTTCAGGATCAGTTCGAACGAATCCGGCATTCCATCGCGTCGACTTTCGTGGAGATCCGCGCCGGGTCGGGCGAGACGCGGGCGAGCTCCAGCCTACGTGCGCGGCAGGAAGTGTGCAAGAATATCCGTAACGTAGCGGATTCAGGAGGTAAATCGCTGCGGTGCTACGTCTTGAAGGCGCCCATTTCCTCCTCGAGGACCGAGGAGTGCTCGGTGAGCGCCTGCACCACGCGGTCGACGATACCTGCCTTGCGGGCGTTGGCTTCGGCGATGGCCCGGGTGCGGGCGACCGCCTCCAGGACCTCCGAGGCGCTGCGGGACTGCTCCCGCGTCGCGGTGTCGATGCGCTCCACCATGGCCCGGATCTCGTCGAGCAGCTCGGTGACCTGGAGATTTCCCAGTACCTGCTCCCGAGTGCTGTCCTTCACTCGGGAGGCGATGGACGACATCTCCTTCGCGTTCCGGGCGAGCAGCTCGGCCGAATCCCTCTGGGCCGCCGTGCTGGAAGCCGCCTGGGCGATCATGGCGCCCATCTGGTCGACCGCATCCCGAATAGACTGGCTGCCGTGGGCGTGATCCCGCGTCAACTGCGCGATCTCGCTCGCCTGGCCGGACGACTCCGACGCGCTCTCGAGGATCTTCTCCAGGCAGGCGCCGGCTTCGGTGACTCGCTCCACCTCCACCTCCACCTGCGCCCGGCCCTCGCTCATGGCGATCACCGCGTCCCGGGCGCCCCGCTGGAGCTCGTCGATGATCTCGGCGATCTCCCGCGTGGAGGTGGCCGTGCGCTCGGCCAGATCCCGAATCTCGTCGGCGACGACCGAGAACCCCTTCCCGTGCTCCCCCGCCTGGGCCGCGAGAATCGTCGCGTTGAGCGCGAGGAGGTCCGTCTGGGTCGCCACGTCGTCGATCACATTGAGGACCTTGCCGATCCTCTCGGCCTGGCCCCCGAGTCTCTCGATCACCCGGGCTGAGTGGTCGGCCAGCTCCCGGAGCGCGGTCACGCCCGCGACGGAGGTCTCGACCGTGCGCCGCCCTGCGTCGGCGTCGCGGGCCACGTCCTGCGACAGACGGCTCGTCGCTTCGGCGCTCTCCCGAATGCGCACGACGCCACCGTCGAGCTCGTTCACGACGCCGGCCGTGTCCTGGGCGGTGGCCGCGAGCTCCTCCATCACGGCCGAGATCTGCTGGCTGGCCGCGGAGAGCTGGTCGACGGACCCGGAGACTTCCTCGACGCGCAGGAAGAGGTTCTCCATCTCCGCGGCGATGCCCTCGTTGGTGGCTCGCATCTGCTGGGTGGCCGAGCTGCTCTCTCCGGCAGCGCGGAGGAGGAGCGATGAGCTCTCCGCGATCCCGGAGACGGCTTCCTGGATCCCCTGAACGGCCTGGAGCGAAGAGGAGAGGCTCTGGGCCTGCTCGGCGGCGCCTCCGGCTACGTCCCGGGACGAGCGCCCGAGCTCTCCGGTGATGTCGGCCAGTTCCTTCGAGACCGCCTTCAACCGCCTGACGGTCCAGCGGAGCTTGCCCATGAAGCCGTTGAAGCTCGAGGCGAGCTCCCCCACCTCGTCCCCGGAGCTCACCGGGAGGAGCCGCGAGAGGTCTGCGCCGCCCGCCTCGATCTCCCGCAGGGTCGCCACCACCGTGCTCACGGTTCCTGTTACGAAGCGACGGATGACCCAGCGCACGGAGAAGGCCGAGAGGATGAGGACGAGGGCCATGAACCCCAAGAGGAAGTATCTTGCCTGGGTCGACACGCGTGCGAGCCGGTGGAGCTCACCCTGGAGCCCGGTCGAGAAGGAGCGGGCGAGAGACGTCAGGTGCCCGCGCAGGGCCTTCGCCTCCCGAAAGGTACGGCCCGCCGTCAGCAGGGTCGGCTCGTCTTCCGCGCCCGCCGCCATGGAACGGTAGAGGACCCGGGCCGAAACCGTGTAGGCCCCGAGGCGTGTCAGGAGCGCGTCGAGCTCGCCGGACCGGTCGCTTCGAAGAGCCCGGAGCGTTCGCAGCCCACCCTCCACGGTCCGGAACTGCTCGTCCGCGGCGTCGATGAGCGCCAGGTCCCCGTTCAGGACCGCCGTCTCGTAGGTCTTCGTCTGGACGTCGAAAGCGGCGACCGCCGCCTGGCTGAGCTGGGCCGCCGTGAACGTGGAGTCGGAGAGCCGCGCCAGCCGCCTCTCGGCCTGGAGCCCGATCCCGAAGACGATCGCGACCGAAAGGACGTAGCCCACGATGAGCACCCCGAAGCTCAGCCAGACCTTCCCGGCGATGCGCAGTCGCGCGGGCAGGTTCGAGAGGTCCGAGGTGCGGATCGGGAGTCGGCTCACCGGAGTTCGATGACCTTGACCGTGTCGTGGGGGGTCGCGGCCTCCACGTACCCGATGGCCCCCTTGGTCGAGGCGACGTACCGGACGACGTCGGCTTCGGTCTCGAAGGCCTTCGGCGGGACGCCCGTCCCCGTGAAGATCGCCTGCTTCCACACGTTCGTGAACTGGGCCGCGGTTCGCGCGAGAACCTTCTGCAGGAAGGCCTCGTGCGTGGCGCCGCGCTTCAGGGCGACGAGCACGACGGGTTCGCCGTTGTCCCAGAGGCTCTTCTTCCCGAGGAAGATCTCCCGGACGACGGACAGCTCCAGGGAGGAAGCCGGCACCGACCGGTTCGCGATGATGAGCTCGCTGCCCGCGAGGGCGGGCGCCGAGAAGAGCAGGGCGAGCATCGCCGCTGCGCGGAGGAGTGGGCCACGGAGACTGGCTCTACGCATCTTCGGTCTCCCGCGCGCTAGAAGTGGAACGACGTCTTCACGGCGAACAGCTCCCAATTCCTCTCCAAGCCGCCGGGATTCCGGGTCCTGAAGAGGAGGGCCGTCCCGTCGATGAAGTGTGCCTCGAGCTTGAACAACCAGTTCTCGGTCACGTCGAAGCGGGCCCCCACCGTCCAGTCCTTCTGCCACCCGAGGTGGTCGGGCAGCCCCTTGGCCACGAAATTGTTCCCGTTCTTGTCGTCCCGGTCTCGATAATAGGCCGAGTAGTAGCCGCCGAGCTCTACCCAATCGGCCAAGCGGTACGAGGCCTGCAGGTAGTACCCTTCCGTGTTCCGATCGATGTCCTGGTCCCCCAGGAGGGCCGGAAGCCCGTCGACCGAGACGTGACCCTTCTGCCGGGCGTACTCTGCGGCGATCGTCAGTCCGCCGACCGCGTACTTCGCCGACCAGACGCTGAGCACGATGCTCGGGATGTCGAAGGACATGGGGGACGAGGGGGTGAGGCCGAGAGGGCCTGCGACGGCCAGGAGCCCCGGGCCGGGGTTCCCTCGGATGGTCAGGTCGCCCATCAGGAGACTCGCGGAGAGGAGGAGGCCGGGCGCAGGGGCGTCCCACTCGAGCTGGCCGCCGAACGCCTTGTGGACGGTGGCGTCGCGGAAGGCCATGCCGTCGTCCTCTA
This sequence comes from Deltaproteobacteria bacterium, assembly GCA_016218905.1. The sequence continues at coordinate 1,004 of JACRCS010000504.1, read as the reverse complement.
TGGTTTCGGCGATCCCGCCTCCCGCCTCGATGTTGCTCGTCCCGAGATAGGCGCTGTAGTCGAGGCGCCCCAGAGCGCCGAGGCTGTAGGATCCGTAGGCGAGCCCGCCCTGGATCGCCACGAGGCTCTCCCGCCAGGTTTCGTCGTAGACGCTCTGCGGGAGCAGGATCGAGGTCCGGAGCACGTCGTAGTCGCGCACTTCGTTATATAGCCCGAAGGGAATCTTCACCTTTCCGAGGCGAAACCCCAACGGATCCCTCCAGTGGTAGTCCAGGTACCCCCAGTCGAGCCGCACCTCGTTGTTGCCGATGTCGCCGAGGTCCCGGCTGAAGAGCTGGAGCCCGAGACGGGTCCTGTCCGAGAGCCGTGTCGAGAAGTTGATGCCGGCCTCGTTGAACTCGAAGCTGCCCTTCTCGGTGTCCGCGAGGTAGTTGTTGGCGCTCGATTTCAGGTAGCCCTGGCTCGCGAAGCCGTGGATCGAGATGTCCCCCACGTCGACGGCATGGCACGCGCCGGCCCAGGAGGCCGCGAGGAATCCCAACAACCATAGGCTTTTCCGCATGACGCTCCTCCGGAGGATGGCCTCCCGTTTGAAGAGGACTAGGGGCACCCGGGGAGAGCGGTACGCCGCCGAAGAGCGAGAGAAGAGCTTCTTCGCCAGGGCCCGATGGGACGGTGTGCACGTCTTTTCGTCCCGAGGCCGGCGGAACGTTACAAAAGCAGTTGTCAGTTATCGGTTATCGGTTGTCAGTTCAACGCGGGGAAGACGGAGGACGAGCGGCGTTCGGTTCCGGTCTGCTGCCGGCGGGGCGCAAGCCAAGTGTCCATCCGGAAACGCACTTTCCGGATGGACGCTTGGCTAGGCCCAATACTGTTCACTTAGCTGCCATTTGCAGGTATCCTCTCTTCGCACCCGATGGAGAGGAGAGACGCAATGGCCCGTACACTCGCGGAGTTGCCCAGCGGAGCTCGTCTGACGGACTACATCAGCCTCGGGGTGATCG
>JACRCS010000503.1 GCA_016218905.1 Deltaproteobacteria bacterium | reverse complement strand
CCGTCGGCCAGAACGACGGCGCGCTCGACGGCGTTCTCCAGCTCTCTCACGTTGCCCCGCCAGGGGCCGTGGAGCAGGGCGTCCATCGCCTCGGGAGTCACGGAGCGCACGTCCTTCTGTATCTCCGCCGAGTACCGTCGAAGGAAGTAATCCACGAGAGGCGGGATATCCTCCCTGCGTTCCCGCAGCGGCGGGATCCGGATCGGAATGACGTTGAGGCGGTAGAAGAGGTCCTCGCGAAACCTACCATCCTCGACGTCTTTCTGGAGGTCCCGGTGCGAGGCCGCCACGAGACGCACGTCCACCGGCACCTCCTGGGTGCCGCCGACCCGCCGAATCCTCCCGGTCTGAACGACCTTCAAGATGGCGACCTGAAGAAAGGCCGGGAGCTCGCAGACTTCGTCCAGTAATAGGGTGCCGCCGTGCGCTTCCTCGAAGGGTCCTCGCTTGCCGTGCAGCTTGTCGGCCGCGATGCCCTCTTCGTAACCGAAGAGCTCCCCCTCCAGGAGATGATCGGGGATGGCGCCGCAGTTGATCGTGACGAACGGCTGCTCCCTGCGTTTGGAGTTGAAGTGGACGGCCCTCGCGACGAGTTCCTTTCCGCTCCCCGGTTCCCCCTGGATGAGGACGTTGGACCGGTAGTCCGTTACCTTCGCGATCAGGTCCAAGATCCCCTTCATCGAGGGGCTCTTCGCCACGATGTTCTCGAACTCGTACTCCTTCTGAAGCGTGCGCTTGAGCTCCCGGTTCTCCCGGATCAATCCGTCCCGCTCGGCCGCCTTACGAAGCACGATCAGCACTTCATCGGCCTTGAACGGCTTCGAGATGTAGTCGTAGGCGCCAAGCTTCATGGCTTCTACCGCCGTGTCGACCGTCCCGTAGCCCGACATCATGATGAACGTCGCGCCGCAGCCCTGCGCCTTTGCCCTCTTCAGGAATTCGATCCCGTCGATCTTGGGCATCTTGACGTCGCACAAGATGAAATCGAACGCGTTGGGCCCCCGGCTGGAGAGCAGCTGCAGCGCCTGCTCGCCGTCCGAAGCGACGGAGACCGCGTAGCCCTGAGCTTCCATGAGAGATCCGATTACGTCCCTTACGGCCTTCTCGTCGTCGATGATCAAGAGCCTCTGATCCATCACCATCCCTCGGCTCACACCCATAGGCCGCCGTACCACTCGATGGCGGCGGCTCCCCAGTACACGTACGAAAGGGCACCCAGGGCCAGGAACGGCCCGAAGGGTACTTCCAACCGCAGATCCGAGTTCCTCACCAGCATCGCGAGCACCCCTACCACGGAACCGACGATGGACGAGACGAGGATCGTGAAGACCACCGCTCTCCAGCCCAGGAAGGCGCCGATGGCGGCGAGGAGCTTCACATCGCCCAGGCCCATTCCCTCGCGACCGGTGAGGCGCTCGTAACCAAGAGCCACCGCGAGCAAGCTCCCTCCCCCGAGGGCGAGGCCGAGGAGGCTCGCCTTCCACCCCACCGGCGTGAAGAAGGAGAAGACGAAACCGAAGACAACGCCGCCGAGGCTCAGGCAGTCGGGTATAATTCCGTGGTCGAGATCGATGAACGTGACCGCCACCAGGCCGGCGGCAAAGACAAAAGCGGCACAGAACTCGAGGGAGGGTCCCAGGTGGAGCCAGAGGCCCGTCGAGAGGGCGCCCATCAGGAACTCCACGAGCGGATAGCGCACCGAGATCGCGGCGCGGCAGTCGTAGCACTTTCCGCCGAGCAGGAGGTATCCGACGAGCGGGACGTTGTGCCTGGCGCGGACCGGGCGCTCGCAACGAGGGCAGCGGCTCGAGGGAAAGGCCACCGATTGACCGAGCGGAAGCCTGTAGATCACGACATTCAGGAAGCTCCCGACCACGGCGCCCAGAACGAACGTCGCGACGGGCCCAAGGAGGTCCAGCATCCGAGCTCCTCGTGCAAAAAGTCCAATCATCCTACCACGATCTACGCGCTCCCAAGAAGGCTGTTTCGCCCCTGCGCGTAAGGGGGCGTTAGGGATTGACACCCGGCCGGGAGCACCTCTATCTTCGCTGGGTTCCGTCCCGGAAAACCACGTGAGAGGAGAGGCTTCGGTGCATCTGAACGGCTCCGGTTCCATTCTTTCGATGGCCCTGGGCACCGGGCCGGTGGTGGGAGGCGTGCTCCTGCTGCTGGTCGCGTGCTCCGTCGTCTCCTGGGCCGTCATCCTGTACAAATGGCGGGTGATCCACCGCGCCTCGCAGGAGAGCCGAGAGTTCCTGGAGGCCTTCTGGCGGAGCAAGAACTTTCAGAGCGTCATGGCCTCTTCGAAGGAGATGTCGGACAGCCCCCTGGCCGAGATCTTCCGGTCCGGTTATCAGGAGTGGCGCCGGATCCGGACCCGGTTCGCAAAGCCGCATTCGGAGGAGGGAGAGGAGGACCTCTCCACCGAGCTCGGGAGTCTCGAAAGCATCCAGCGCACGCTGCGGCGGAGCGCGGACGCCGAGGTCACGCGACTCGAGCGGATGCTCATCTTCCTGGCCACCGTGGCCAGTGCGGCTCCCTTCGTCGGCCTCTTCGGCACGGTCTGGGGAATCATGGATTCCTTCCGGCACATCGGCGCCGTCGGATCGGCGAACCTCGCCGTGGTGGCGCCCGGGATCTCGGAAGCCCTCATCGCCACGGCGACGGGCCTCGCGGCAGCCATTCCCGCGGTCGTCGCCTACAACTACCTGAACAACGCCATCAAGATCCTTTCGACGGAGATGGACGCCTTCTCCGCCGAGTTTCTCAACATCGTGAGCCACCACCTGGCCACCTCGCCGAGGTCTGCCCCGTGAATCAGCCGTCTCGCGGTTCGAAAGGCACCCTGGCCGACATCAACGTGACGCCGCTCGTCGACGTCATGCTCGTGCTGCTGATCATCTTCATGGTGGCGGCGCCCATGATCCAGCAGGGGGTGGACGTCAGCCTTCCCCGGGTGGTAGCCGCCCAGCTGCCGGCCGACACCGATCTGCTCGTCGTGACGATCGATCGGTCCGGAGGCGTCCATATCGGCAAGTCTTCGGTGCCTCTAGATGGGTTGAGCGAAAAGGTCCAGGCGATCTACACCCGAAAGGGCACGAAGGAAGCCTACCTCCGCGCCGACAAGGACGTACCCTACGGGGTCGTCGTGCGCGTCATGGCCGAGATGAAGAGAGCCGGCATCGAGCGACTGGGGATGGTCACCGAGCCTCCGCAGGAGACATGAGCGCACACGCCTACCCCGGGCTCTTCCGGGATCCTCGACAGGGGCGCCTCTGGCCGGCCCTGGTCTTCTCGGTCGCTCTGCACGTGCTCCTGTTCTGGAGCTTCTCCCATCTCCAGATCCGTCCTGAGACCGTTCTCGGGCTGCCCTCGTACACCGTCGAGCTGAGCGGCGCCTTCGGCGGAGGCCCCCCCCGCAAGCCGGCTGCCCCCAAAGGCGAGCCGCCCTCCGCCCCCGCTGCGAAGGGGGCCGACGTGGCTCCCCCGCCGCCCGCCCGCCCCGAGCCGAAGAGAGAAGAGCCGGCGAAGGGCGAAAAGGCGATTCCGGAGCCCGAGCCGAAACCCGAGACAGGCCCCCCAAAAGCCGAAAAACCGATCCCTCCCGCAGCCCAGAAGCCTCCTCCCAAGCCCGCGGCGCCTGAACTCGCACCGGACAAGGCGGCAAAGCCGCTCCCGGTGGACGGCCGAAAGGAGACGAAGGTTCCTCCGGCGGCGCCCGAAAAGGCCACGGCGGACGCTCGCCCGGCCCCTCAGCCCCCGCAACCCGCCTCCTCCGCACCCAAGGGAGCCCAGGACGCGGACGCCGAGAAGCAGTTGGCCGAGCGTATCGCCAGGCTCCAGCAGAAGCGCGAGGAGCAGAGCGTCTCTGACCGGATCGAACGGCTCCGCCGCGAGAAGGCACAGAACGACGAGGATCGGGTCGCCAAGTCCATCGCCGGCCTCCGAACGCGCCTCGCCGGCGCCCAGGACCGG
>JACRCS010000515.1 GCA_016218905.1 Deltaproteobacteria bacterium | reverse complement strand
TCGGCCGCCGAAGGCGGAGCCGGGCCGTCTCGAACATCTCGGGGGGAGCGAAGGGCTCTCGGTCGTTCACAGGCGGCCCACGGTGCCGGGCAACATCCGGGGCTCCCATCCAGGCTCTGCACCTCGACGGGGTCCCGAGCGCGACTCCCCCACCGCACTGACAATACACGATTTCACGCCTGACCCCGATCTCTTCTGACCCCGATCTCTCCGGACCCCGATCTCTTCCGATCTCTTCGACCTCATCTCACCTCGGCTTCTGCTGATCTCCTGGATCTCGGTTGCCGGTGACTCCAGCTCCTCGGTCAACCTCCGGCGAAGGTCTCCTTCAGCGCCTCGCGGTGGGCCGCGAGGGTCCGCTCGAGGTCCTTGTCCGTGTGCGCCGTCGACACGAACATCGCCTCGAACGGCGCCGGGGCGATGAAGACACCGCGCTTGAGAAGCCCGTGGAACCAGCGCGTGAACGCGGGGCCGTCGCTCTTCTTCACGTCGTCGAAATCGGCGATGGGGCCGGGGTTGAAGAAGAGCGTGAGGATGGAGCCGATGCGGCTGAGGGTGAGACGGTCGGCGAAGCCGAGGTCCTGCGCGACCTTCCTCATCCCCTTCTCGAGCTTCGCGGAGGTCTTCTCGAGCTTCGCGTAGACGGCCGGGGTGAGCGAGTCGAGCATGGCGATGCCCGCCGCCATGGCGAGCGGGTTCCCGGAGAGCGTGCCCGCCTGGTAGACGGGACCGTCGGGCGCGACGTGGGCCATCAGGTCGGCCCGGCCGCCGTAGGCTCCGACCGGAAGGCCGCCGCCGAGGATCTTCCCCAGGCAGGTCAGGTCGGGCTTCACGCCGAAGACCTCCTGCGCGCCGCCGCGGGCGAGGCGGAAGCCGGTGATCACCTCGTCGAAGAGGAGGATCGCCTCCTCGCGGTCGGCGATCTTCCGCAGGCCCTCGAGGAATCCGGGCTTCGGGAGAACGACGCCCATGTTCGCGGCGACCGGCTCGACGGCGATGGCGGCGATCTGCCCAGGGTACTTCCGGAAGAGGGCCTCGACCGACTCGAGGTCGTTGTACCTCGCCGTGAGCGTCGCCTTCGCGAGGTCGGCCGGGACGCCCGGCGAGCCGGGAATCCCGAGCGTCGCCACGCCCGAGCCCGCCGCCACGAGGAAGGAGTCGGCGTGGCCGTGGTAGCACCCGGCGAACTTCAGGACGAGGTCGCGCCCCGTTACCGCGCGCGCGAGGCGCACCGCGCTCATCGCCGCCTCGGTCCCCGAGGAGACGAAGCGGACCTTCGCAATCGACGGGACGAGGCGCGAAACGCGCTCGGCGAGCTCGACCTCGGCGCGGCAGGGGGCACCGTAAGAGGTGCCGCGCGGGAGCGCCTTGCGGATCGCGGACGCGACCGCCTTCGGCATGTGCCCGAAGAGGTGTGGGCCGTACGACATGACGTAGTCGACGTAGCGGTTCCCGTCGGCGTCGACGAGCGTCGAGCCCTTCGCCTTCTTGACGAAGAAGGGCGTCGCGCCGACCGACTTGAACGAGCGGACGGGCGAGCTGACGCCGCCCGGCATCTTCTCTTTCGCGCGGGCGTAGAGCCGGTCCGACTCGGTCGTCCGGCGGACGCGGCGGCGGCGGGGGGCGGCCGGCTTCTTTGGCGTCTTCTTCTTCGGGGCGGGCGGCGTGGCCGCCTTCCGCCTCATCTTCCTTGCAGCCACTCGGCAGCCTCCTTCGCGTGGTACGTCAGGATCAGGTCGGCACCCGCGCGCTTCATCGACGTCAGGATCTCGAGCGTGACCCTCGGCCCGTCGATCCAGCCGCGCTCCGCGGCGGCCTTCACCATCGCGTACTCGCCCGAGACGTTGTAGGTCGCGAGCGGGACGTTCGTCGCTTCCTTCGCGGCGCGGACGACGTCGAGGTACGAGAGGGCCGGCTTGACCATCACGATGTCGGCTCCCTCCTCGACGTCGGAGAGGATCTCCTTCACCGCCTCGCGGACGTTCGCCGGGTCCATCTGGTAGGCGCGCCGGTCGCCGAAGGAGGGGGCCGACTCGGCCGCGTCGCGGAACGGGCCGTAGAAGCCGCTCGCGTACTTCGCCGCGTACGCGAGGATCGGAACGCTCTTGAAGCCGTTGCCATCGAGCGCGTCGCGGATGGCGTGGACACGGCCGTCCATCATGTCGCTCGGGGCGACGATGTCGGCCCCGGCCTTCGCGTGGGCGAGCGCCTCCGCGGCGAGGATCGGGAGGGTGCCGTCGTTGTCCACCCCCTGGTCCACGATGACGCCGCAGTGCCCGTGGTCGGTGTACTCGCAGAGGCAGACGTCGGTGATGACGACGGTCTTCGGGCTCGCCTTCTTGATCGTGCCGACGGCGCGGCAGACCGGGCCGAGGAGGTCGGCGGAAGAGGAGCCGACAGCGTCCTTGTGGTCGGGGATGCCGAAGAGGATCACCGAGAGGACGCCGCGCGCGGCGAGCTCGGCCGCGTCCTTCGCGGCGAGGTCGGGCGAGACGCGGTCGATGCCCGGCATCGACGGGATCGGCTGGCGGACTCCCTCGCCCGGGACCACGAACATCGGGGCGATGAAGTCGGCCGGGTCGAGGGTCGTCTCGCGGACCATCGTCCGGAGCGACTCGGTGAGGCGCAGGCGGCGGTAGCGGTGAAGGGGAAACGCCATGATCAGGCCTCCTTCAGGAGAGCGATCAGTTCGGAGAGGAGGGGCTTCGCGGGGACGGCCGGCTCGGGGAAGCCACGCAGGACGAGGAGCCGCGCGGTCTCCGGCCCCACGAC
>JACRCS010000535.1 GCA_016218905.1 Deltaproteobacteria bacterium | reverse complement strand
GCTGCCGGCAAAGACCCCGTCGTTCGGGACGACCAGGAACCCGGGTCCGTCCTGGACCTGGAAGGTCGGGTCCTGCCCGGGCAGAAGGCCCAGCGCACCGGCGGCATTGAGCTGAGCCAGCTTGACACGCCAGGCGGCCAGGGCGGCGCCGGGATAGTGCTTGGCGTCGATGACGGTTGCCGCTCCCGACCCCTGCAGCCGCACTCTCTTGTACACGATCACGTTTTCGTGGTAGGTGCCCGGGTCCACCAGGATGAGGTCCCCGCTGTTTGCAGCGTCCACTGCGGCCTGGATCGATCGGCCTGCCGCCACGTGGTGAACCATCGCGCCCGGCTCGAGGCCGACCTGGAGAGTCAGGCCGAGCCGGGTTGCGGTTCCGTCGGCCTTGATGACGGTGAGCTGGCCCGTAGCCAGGCCTGGGGGGAGCGGGCTCGGCACCGTCACCGAGATGGAACCGTCGCTCCAACTGACGGCGCCCGCCGGGAAGCTGTAGCCGCCGACCAGGACCTGGCCCGCGGCGTCCCCAAAGCCATAGTTGCGACTGATGAACTGGGGCTCGGTGGGCGGGTCCGCCGGGTCGCCGTTCACGTCCGTCCCGGGGTAGCCCGGGTTGGGCACGCTCACCGTGCCCACCGCGGTGATGGTCACGGTACCGCCGGTGTCCGGCACGAAGGCGGGGAGCCCGCCGGGGCCCACCACCTGCTCGATGATCGGCGTCCCGTCGGGGAGCTCGCAGTCGAGAGTCTGCTGGAGCGATCCGACGAAAGCGGAGATCCGGATGACCGGGGTGTCCAGGTACGTCGTCTTTCCGGGCCAGAAGTCGAAGTTGTAGCAGGTGATGCTGTATTGGGTCTTGAACTGGGGGTCGGTGATGAAGCCGCCTGCGCCGTCCGGGATCGGGCCCGGGTGGTTGAGGCAGACCTGGTGCATCATGGGGCTCACGCCGGTCGGGAGGGGAAGCTGCACGCTCCAAGTGGAGGGGAGCAGGGCGTTGTAGGCGCCGAATTCATCACCGTAGAAGCGGATGATCTCCTTGCCGCTGTAGTCCGTGACGGAGATCGGCATCCAACCCGGCGAGAACTTCTCGGTAAAGGCCGGCTTGCCCGGAGCCGCCTCGTTGGCCAGGTCGTCGGTGATCAGCCCCACCACCCGGGCGGCCTTGGGCACGTCGGTGAACAGGAAGAAGTCTGCGGCCGCATTCTGCCCTGCGGTCAGGAAGACCTTCTTCCGGTCGCACAGGGGCCGGTTCTCGCCGGCAAACGGCGCTGCGATGGGGCCGGCCACCACAGGGTTGCCGTCCCTGTCCGTATGAAGGCTCAGGTATTGCGGGACCGGGCGGCGTTCCCCCACGCACTCGGGGGGAACGATGAGCTCGCTCGCCTGCGCCTCGGCGCCCGTCATCGCTGCCTGGGAGAGCGGGCTCGGCACGAACTCGTCGCCGAGCTCCACGTTCTTGTCCTCTTCCTTTACGAGCTTGTAGCCGGGCGGAGTGATCGCCTCGACGATGTAGGCCGCCGGGGCGAGGGGCGGGTCCGCCGGATTGCCGGTAACGTTGGGCCCGAAGGCGTACCCGCCGTCGAAGACCCCCGGCCGCACCTGGTTCCAGGTTCGAAGCCCTTCGGCGCAGTCGCTGATGGGCACCGGCGAGCCGTGGACCACGACCGGCTCGGCATCGCCGCGGCAGCCGGACGGCAGGTTGTCATCCCAGCTGTCGGTGTGGGCAAAGCGCACCGCGTCGCCGAAGTCGAAGAGGCCGTCCCCGTCCCGGTCGATGTCCTCGGGCCCCGGGACACCGGGAGCGCAGCCCTCGTCGGGCTGGCCGTCGTTGTCAACATCGGTGCAGTCGCTGAACCCCAGGGGATAGTTGTCCACGTCCGGCTGGCTGACCTCGCCGTTGCCGTCTCGGTCGTCAGGCGTTCCGTCCCCCAGGGGCGCCGGGAGACCCGTCGCGTTGTCCAGCCGGTCCTCATAGAGGTTTATCTGGACCCGGGGGATGCCCGGCTCCCAGTTGTCGGCCGCCGCAAGCTTGGGGTCGTTCTCCGCCCGGGTAGTGGCGTAGTAGACGATGCCCGAGATGCCGCCGTTCTCGCCCGGGCCGTACGCCTTCTTTCCCCACTCGAAGCGCAGGTTGTGGCCGGCGAAGTTCTGAAAGGCCTGGGTCAGGACGGGCCCGGTCTGGAGACGGTACCTGGGATCGCTCCCCCGATTGGCCGGGTCGCTCCCGTCGGTGGCCTGGAGCTGCGGGGTTCGCTTCCCCTCGCCGAACTCGTCGTTCGTGACCGGCCCGCCGTCGTCCACGACAACCGTAAGGCCGGTGGCCTTGAACCTTGCGAAGTCCACCTCGGCCACCTGCCACTTGAAGAAGGGGAACACCTGCTCGAAGGGGACGAAGCCGGTGCCGTCCGTGGGCATGGCCTGATAGATCGAGCCGTCCCGGAAGCGCAGGTTGACGTTTTGCTCCAGGATGCCGAGCTCCCCGGGGTCGCGCAGGCCGTTTTCGTTGTCGTCATAGAAGACGTAGTGCTCCTGCTCCGCAAACCACATGGGGACCGGGATGGTTCCCACGTTTGCCCCGCCGGGCACCGACACGGTGTTGAAGTAGATGATCTGGTCCAGGTACTTGTCCCAGATGACGAGCTGGTAGAGGCCTTCGGGTACGTTGGGGATGGAGAAGAAGCCCTCGCCGGCGCAGGTGCCCGCATAGAGGGTTTCGTTTGTGCCCGCCCCCAGGCCGTTCAGGGCGACGAGGCAGGGCGACGTCGAAGGCGGGGCCCCGTCGTGGAACGTGATCGCCGGAGGTCGGGAGACGTGGCCCTTGCGCACCTGCCCGGTGATGGTGGCCACCTGTTGGCCCGGGGCGGCAGGCGGGATGCGGTTGAGGTCCTTCACGAACCCGTAGAAGGCGTGCCAGGAGGGCGGGCCGAACTCCACGAGGAAGGGGGGCTCGTTGGGCCGGACCCAGGCGTCGATGGTGGGGGTGCCCTCGATGGTGGTGGTCTGGTGCCAACCCTGGCCTGCCGGCGGCACCACCTGTATGCCATACTTGCCGGGGGCCAGGTACTTGACGAAGGCCTCGCCGTTGGCGTCGGTCGGGATCCCGAAGCCGTTGGGCGCAGGCACTCCCACCGTGGGGCTTCCGTCGGGGTTGAGGCAAACCTGGTTTCCTCCGCCTGGATTCTGTCCGGTCGCATCACAGCTAAAGAGATAGGTGGTCACGAGGTTGTTGCCGAAGGCATCCAGGGTCACCTGTCCCAACTGGTCGAAGATGAGCACCGAGAAGCCTGCCAGGCCCTCCTCGCCCACGTCGGGCGCGTTGTTCGTGGGCCTGTTGTCGTGAAACACCTTGACGGAGATCTGGGCCGTGGCGATGGGGTGGGGCGTAACGATGACGGTGACCGTGCCGTCCGCCGGGAGGACTACGTTCTTTCCTCCCACCGTGTATCCGCCGTAGGGAAGCACCGACACCATGTAGCGCCCGTTCGGGATGGGCGTAACCCCGTCGGGCAGGGTCGCGACCTCTGCCGTCTCCGTGGCGCTCTCCCCGCTGAGCACGGCGGGCGCGTGGCTCCTGTGCAGGCTCAGGGCGAGCGGATTCGCCTCGGGCTGCGCTCCGGGCGCCACCGGCACGGGTCCGACGTGAGCCCCCGGGACTGCCGGGTGGGTGTTGTCCTCCTCCAGGAGCCAGCGGAAGCCGGACACCGGGTTTCCCGCTGGATCCACCACGTTCAGGGTGAAAGCGCTGGCACTTGCCTGAAAGAGCCCGCCGAGCAGCAGGACGGCCGGCATCAGGGCATACCATTTCACTGCGGTACTGCGGCCAGGGCGTGTTCTCTTCCTCATCGTGCCCTCCTCCTTTCCCTCCCCTGCGGATCAACATCCCAAAGTGAGTTCCAGCCTATTGGCGTCGGGGTGTGGCGCGATGGGGGGGATTCCCCATGTTCTGCTTGACAACCCCCGATTTACGGGGCAGGAAAAGGAGCGTTCGCACCCGACTTGGGAGTGTTAGAGTTCCAAACAACTTCGCAGCGAGGGAGGGAAGTGGAAGCGCTTTGCCGGGTGGTTCTCGCGGAGGACCACCAGATTTTTCGGGAGGGGCTGAGGGCTATCTTCGCCTCGGAGGAGGGCATCGAGGTCGTAGGGGAAGCGGCCGACGGCCGCGAGGCGATCCGGTGCGCCGACACCCTGAGGCCCGACCTCGTCATCTTGGATCTCTCCATGCCCCGGACCGGGGGGCTGGAGGCCTTGGGCGAGATCAAGAGGGTGAGCCCGGGGACGCGGGTGGTCGTCCTGACCATGCACAAATGCGAGGAACACGTGCACGCCGCCTTTCATGCCGGCGCCGATGCATACGTGCTCAAGGACTCGGGCGCAGCCGAGCTGCTTTTGGCGATGCGAGCCGTGCTGTCCGGCGGGCGCTACGTCTGCCCCGAGGTGGCTCCTCAAGTTGTGACGGGGTACCTGGACTCCTGGAAAGGCGCGCCTCGGCACCGGTCTGACAGCCTTTCCTCCCGGGAGCGAGAGGTGCTCAAGCTCATTGCGGAAGGCCAGAGCACCCGGGAAATCGCCTGCTACCTTTCCGTTTCCCTGAAGACCGTGGAGAAGCATCGGGCCAAAGCCATGCGCAAGCTCAAGCTGCGCACCGTTTCCGCTTTGATCGCCTACGCGTTCGAGAAGGGAATCGTCATCCGGTAGAAGACGTCCCACAGGCTAGCAGACGCGCACCGTAGCTCCCTTTCGCGCCGCCGGCTCCAACAGTAAGACCCCCTCGTCGAGGGACTCGCCGACGGTGGCACCGACGACGTCCCGCCCATCTCGGCAGTTAAAACAAGAGCTGTCCGCCTGTCCCCGAACGGACTCCAGAAAAGAGGTTGAACTGCTGGCCCGACAACGATACGCTTGATTCAAGCGCATGCTTGAATCACCTGCTTCACCGAGCCGGAGCCAGCGCATGTCTCTCGAAGAATCCGCCCCCTCCCCTACCGAAACGCGCGAGCGGTTGCTCGAGGCAGCCGGGGAGATCTTCGCCGAGCGGGGATTTCGGGCCGCCACCACCCGTGAGATCTGCAAGCGAGCGGGCGCCAACGTCGCGGCCATCAACTACCACTTCCGCGACAAGGAGCGCCTCTACGAGGAGGTCCTCCAGTTCGCGCACGGGCAGGCCCCCGAGCCGCTGCCGCAACTCAGGGAAGGCGGGGGACCGGAGGAGCGTCTCCTCGCATTCGTCGAATGGTTCCTCTTCCGCTGCCTCGGCGAGGGCCGGCCCGCGTGGCACTTGAAGCTCCTCCTCCGCGAGATGGCAGAGCCGAGCCCGGCCCTCGCTCCTCTCGTCGAGAGCGAGCTCCGACCCATCTTCGAGGCTCTCGAGATGATCTGCCGTGAGGTGCTCGCCGAAGGCGCTTCGCCACGGGCGGTGAGCCTCTGCGCCCGAAGCATCCTCGGCCAATGCATCTACTACCGGGTCGCGCAGCCCATCCTGGCCCGCCTGGTCCCGGAGCAGCGGTACGGGCCTGAGGACATCCGGGCTCTCGCCCGGCACGTTTCCAGCTTTTCCCTGGGCGGCCTCCAGGAGGTCGGCCTGCAAGCACGAACGTCGGCTCCCTCCGGAGAGGAGCACCCATGAACCCAGCACCCGAAAACGCCTCGGGCCCCGAGCCCGCCCCCACGAAGGGCCGAAGGATTCCGAAGCGGATCGTGCTCGCGTGCCTGCTCCTCCTCGGGGCTGCCCTGGGCCTGAGATACTATCTCCAGGTGAGGGGCTATGAATTCACGGACGACGCCCATCTCGAGGGCCGGATCATCTTCGTGAGCCCCAAGGTCTCGGGGCACGTCGTCCGCGCGCACGTCTCGGACAACCAGTGGGTGAAGAAGAGCGACCTCCTGGCCGAGATCGACGCCCGGGACTTCGAAGTCCGCCTGGAGCAGGCGCGCTCCGCCCTGCGCGTCGCGGAGGCCCGCGCCGGCGCCGCCCGCAAGACGGCGGATCTGACTCGCGTCACCTCCGGGGCAGGGGTGGACGAGGCCTCTTCCGGCCTCGCCCGCGCGGAAGCCGCGGTGGAGTCGGCGCGCACCCAGATCGCGGCTGCCATGAGCCGGCGAGAGCAGGCCTCGGCCCAGCGGACAGCCGTCGAGGCGAGCGCGGAGCAGGCCGCCGCCGATGCGGCGGCGGCCCAGACCGAGGCGGAACGCGCCGAGTCGGATTGGAGGCGCTACCAGGAAGCGATCCAGAACCGAGGCGTTTCGCGCCAGCAGCTCGACCAGGCGGCATCCGCGGCCAAGGCCGCCGCCGCGCGGCTC
>JACRCS010000511.1 GCA_016218905.1 Deltaproteobacteria bacterium | reverse complement strand
GCGCTCTTGCCGCAGGCGCCGATGAACAGGAGCACCGCCGCGACGGTCACGACCTTCGGGGAGAAGCCGCCGAGCTCGAAGGCGACGTTCGACAGCGTGTCGGGTGCGCGGGCGAGCAGCGCCTCCATCCCCGGGAACGAGACGGTGCCCATCTGCGACGCGAGCAGGAAGATGCCCAGGAGGAACGCCAGGTCGCCGATGCGGTTGACGATGAAGGCCTTCATGCCCGCCGCGGCCTTCTCCGACTCCGTGAACCAGAACCCGATGAGGAGGTACGAGCAGAGGCCCACGCCCTCCCAGCCGACGAAGAGCACGAGGAAGTTGCTCCCCAGCACCAGCGTGAGCATCGCGAAACAGAAGAGGTTCAGGTACGTGAAGTACCGATTGTGGCCGGGATCGTGGTGTATGTACCCGATCGAGTACACGTGGATGAGAAACCCGACGCCCGACACGACGAGAATCATGACCGCGCTCAGGGGATCCAGGAGATACCCGAGGTCGATCTTCGTCGCGCCCGCACGGACCCACTCGAAGAGCGTCACCTCGTGGAACCGGTGTTCGGGCGCGAGGCCGCTCAGCTCGATGACAGCGCCCACCGAGACGAGAAAGGATAGAAAGACGCTCCCACAAGCGATCCAGTACGCCACCGGCTTGGGGAATCTCCTCCCGAAGACGCCGTTCACGAACGCCCCGAGCAGGGGGAAGAACGGAATCAGCCAAATGAGATCGAGCATGAACCTTCCTCCGGTTTTCAACCCTTGAGCAGGTTGACTTCGTCCACGTACACGGTGTTGCGGGCGCGGTAGAGCGCGACGACGATCGCGAGCCCCACCGCCGCCTCGGCCGCGGCGACGGTCATGACGAAGAAGACGTAGAGCTGCCCCTCGACGCTCTGCAGATGGTCCGAGAAGGCGACGAAGGAGAGGTTCACGGCGTTGAGCATGAGCTCGACGCACATGAGGAGCACGATCACGTTTCGCCGCAGCACGACGCCGAGGGCACCGAGAGCGAAGAGGATCGCGGAGAGGGTGAGTGAGTACTCGAGGGGGATCATCGGCAGCCTCCCTAGGAGCTTCTTCTAGAGCTTCTTCTTGGCCAGGGCGACGGCGCCCACGAGGCCGACGGTGAGGATCACGGACGCCACCTCGAAGGGAAGCAGGTACTCGCCGAAGAGCTTCTCGGCGAGGAACTCGACGCTCCCCGTCTTCATCAGGGCGGCCTGGCTCATGTCCCCGAGCTTTCCGGTGAGCCGGGCGGCAAGGGGGAAGAGGAGCCCCAGGAAGAGTAGTCCGGAGAGGACGAGCGCGAAGACGTTGCCCCCGGTGAGCTTCGCCTGCCTGCCCGCCTCGTGCTTCACGTCCAGGAGCATGATCACGTACACGACGAGCATCATCACCGCCCCGGCGTAGACCATGATCTGGACGAACGCGATGAACTCGGCGTGGTGGAGCAGATAGATGGCCGCGAGGCTCACCATGGTGCTCACCATGCAGAGGGCCGAGTGGAGGGGGTTCCGGCAGACGAGCACGCCCACCGCCGCGATGACGGCCAGGACGGCGAAGATCAGGAAGAACGTGAGCTGCCAGTCGATCATGGGCATAACCGCTTCCTCCTCGACGCTTCGGCTACGTATTGGCCAGGAGATCCCGGGTCAGGTGGAACTCGTCCCGGGTGTAGCCGCACATCTCGTAGTTCTTCGTCAGCTCGATGGCGTCTTTGGGGCAGGCCTCCTGGCAGTAGCCGCAGAAGATGCACCGCGTGACCTCCACGACGAACCGGCTGGGGAAGCGGCGCTCCGCCGTCTCCACCGTCTCCACCGTGATGACGTTGGCCGGACAGACCGCCTCGCACAGCCCGCACGCGACGCACTTGAGCTCGCCCTTCTGGTCGCGTTTTAGCCGGTGGAGCCCGCGCCAGCGGGCGGAAGGCTCCCGCTTCTTCTCCGGGTACTCATACGTGATGGGCTTCGTGAAGAACGTCTTGAGCGTGAAAGCCAGCCCTTTGACGAGCGGCGCAATGACGGCCATTCGAATCTCCTTTAGAACTTACGCGGCGGCGGTGAGGACCACGCCCGTGACGAAGATGTTCGCCAGCGCGATGGGCATGAGCACCTTCCAGCCGAGGTGCATGATCTGGTCGTACCGAAGGCGCGGGAAGGTCCCCCGCTCCCAGATGAAGAAGAAGACGACCACAAAAACCTTCAGCAGGAACCAGACGATTCCGGGAATGAACCCGAGGCCCGGCAGCGGATGCCACCCGCCGAGGAAGAGGCAGGTGATGATCGCCGCGAGGGAGATCATGTGGGCGTACTCCGCCATGAAGAACATGGCGAACTTCATGCTCGAGTACTCGATGTTGAACCCGCAGGCGAGCTCGCTCTCGGCCTCGGGCATGTCGAAGGGCGTCCGGTTGATCTCGGCGAGGCCGCAGACGAGGAAGAGGAAGAAGGCGACGGGCTGGCGGATGATGTTCCAGAGCCCGGCCTGGCTGTCGACGATGGCGCGGAGCGAGAGGCTCCCGCTCACCATGATCACGCTCACGAGCAGCATGCCCATGGCGAGCTCGTAGGAGATCATCTGGGCGGCCGTCCGCAGCGAGCCCAGCAACCCGTACTTGTTGTTGGAGCTCCACCCGCCGAGCATCACCCCGTACTCGCCGAGGCCGGCGAGGCCCAGGATGTAGAGGAGCGCGACGTTGATGTCGGCCAGGCCGAGCTGGATCGTCTGGCCGAAGAGGGTGAACTTGTCGCCGAAGGGGATCACCGCGACGATGGCGATGGCCGGCACGATGGAGATCACGGGCGCCAGCACGTAGAGGACCTTGTCGACGTTGGCCGGGACGAGGTCTTCCTTGAAGAAGCCCTTCAAGCCGTCGGCGATGGGCTGGAGGAGCCCGAAGGGCCCCACCCGGTTCGAGCCCTTGCGGACCTGGAGCCGGCCCAGGACGCGGCGCTCGAGCCACGTGCTGTACGCCACCATGAGCATCAGCACGGCGAAGACTACGATGACCTTCACGACGGTGACGAGGACGAAGCCGAGCATGGTCGCCTCCCTTAGACTTTCTCCACCTTCACGGCGCAGACCTTGTACTCCGGGATCTTCGCCGTGGGGCAGAGGGCCGGGTTCGTCAGCACGTTCACCGGCGATTCGTTGTAGTGGAAGCTCATGAAGACCGTGCCGGCCGGCGTGCGGTCGAGAACCTTCACCTTCGTCTTCACCTCACCCCGGCGGGACGCGACCTTCACCCAGTCGCCCGTGGCGATCCCGAGCCTCACCGCGTCCTCCGGGTGCATCTCCATGAAGCCCTCCGGGAAGCAGTCGTTGATCCGCGCGCAGTTGCGGGTCATCGTCCCGGAGTGGTAGTGCGCGTGCTCCCGGCCCGTGGTGAGGTAGAGCGGATACTGGGGGTCGGGCCGCTCGTCGGCACCCTTGAAGTCGATCGCGTGGAAGAGGCCCTTGCCCCGCGAGAACCCGTTCACGTGCAGGATCGGCGTACCCGGGTGGTCCTTGGTCGGGCAGGGCCACTGGATCCCCTCCCCTTCCAGCCGGCCGTAGTCGATCCCGGCGTAGCTCGGCGTGAGGGAGGCCGCCTCGTCGAAGATCTGGGACGGGCTCGCGTAGCTCATCTTGTAGCCCATCCGGGTGGCCAGCTCCTGGATGATCTGCCAGTCCGCCCTCGCTTCGCCCCTCGGCGCCACCCCCGCGCGAACGCGCTGGACGCGGCGCTCGGTGTTGGAGAAGGTGCCCTCCTTCTCCGCGAAGGACACCGCCGGGAGGACCACGTCGGCCTTGGCCGCCGTCTCGGTGAGGAAGATGTCCTGGACGACCAGGAACTCGAGTTTCGAGAAGGCCTTCTCGATGTGGTGGAGGTCGGCGTCCGTGATCATGGGGTTCTCGCCCATGACGTAGAGCGCCGTGATCTTCCCCTCCGCCGCGGCGGCCGTCATCTCCGTGAGCGTCAGGCCTACCTGGCGGGAGAGCTTCTTCCCCCACGCCTCCTCGAACTTGGCCGCCAGCGCCTCATCGTCCACCCGCTGGTACCCGGTGAAGACGTTGGGGAGGCCGCCCATATCGCAGGCGCCCTGGACGTTGTTCTGGCCGCGCAGGGGGTTCACCCCGCCGCCCTCGACGCCCACCTGGCCGCAGAGCATGGCGAGGTTGGCGAGCGCCTTGACCGCGTCGGTGCCCTGGCTGTGCTGGGTCACCCCCATGCAGTAGAGGATCGACGCCGGCTTCGAGGTCGCATAGATCCGCGCGGCCTCCCGGATCGTCGAGGCGGGAACGCCGGTGAGCTCCTCGACTTTCTCCGGCGTGAAGTCGGCGAGCGAGGTCTTGAACTCGTCGTAGTTCTCGCACCGCTCGGCGATGTACGCCTGGTCCTCGAGCCCCTCGGCGACGATGGCGTTCATCATCCCGTTCAGGATCGGGATGTTGAAGCCCGGCTGGGTCTGGAGCAGGACGTTCGCGTACTTCGCGAGCTCGATCTTGCGGGGGTCGATCACGACGAGCTTGGCGCCGTGCCGCACGACCGCCCTCTTCACCCGGTCACCGATGATCGGGTGGTTCTCCGTGGTGTTGGAGCCGATGACGAGGAGGGCCTTCGCCTTCTCCACCTCGTCGATGGAGTTCGTCATGGCGCCCGAACCGAAGCTGGTGGCCAGACCGGCCACGGTGGAACTGTGTCAGAGGCGTGCGCAGTGATCTACGTTGTTCGTCCCGATCACCGCCCGCATGAACTTCTGGAAGAGGTAGTTCTCCTCGTTCGTGCAGCGGGCGCTCGTAAGACCTCCGATGGAGTCCGCGCCGCTGGCTTCCTTGATGGCCTGGAACTTTGTCGCGACCAGCGCGAGGGCCTCCTCCCAGGTGGTCTCCACCAGGGCGCCCTCCTTGCGGACGAGAGGCTTCTT
>JACRCS010000510.1 GCA_016218905.1 Deltaproteobacteria bacterium | reverse complement strand
TGGCATCCCACGCAAAACAAACCGACCGGTCTGTTTTATACAAGAGGACGAACGACCTGTCAAGGGCCACTGGGCCCGTGGGCCCGGTTTTCGGTTTTCAGTTTTCGGTTCTTCCGATCACCGATAACCGATAACCGACAACCGATAACCGCTCTTCCCTACCCCGGCCGCCGGATCCCGAACTCCCGGATCCGCTTGTTGAGCGTCGGCCTGGAGATCGCGAGGATCCTCGCCGCCCTCGTCTTGTCCCAGCCGGTGAAGGCGAGGATGTTCTCGATGTGCTTTCGCTCCATCTCCTGGAGGGAGTGGAGCATGAGGGGCATCGGCTCGCCGTCGGCGCTCTGCTCGAGCTGGAGCGTCTCGGGCAGGAGCAGGTTGCCCGGCGAGAGGAGGACCGCGCGCCGCAGCGCGTTCTCGAGCTCGCGGACGTTGCCCGGCCAGGAGTGGTCCAGGAGGAGGTCCATGGCCGCCTTGGGGATCGCCTCCACCGAGCGGCCGAGCTCACGGCGGATCTTCTCGAGGAAGAACCTGACGAGGAGCGGGATGTCCTCTCTCCGATCCCTCAGGGGCGGCAACTCGATGGTGACCACCCTCAGCCGGTAGTAGAGGTCCTGGCGAAACGCGTTCTCCGCCATCATGGCGCCCAGATCTTTGTTGGTCGCCGCCACCACGCGGACGTCCGCCCGGATCGTCTGGATCCCGCCGACCCGCTCGAACTCACGCTCCTGGAGGAACCGCAGGAGCTTCACCTGGATATCGGGCGAGACCTCGGAGATCTCGTCCAGGAAGAGCGTGCCCCCCTGCGCCAGCTCGAATTTGCCGGGCTTGGCCAGGTGGGCGCCGGTGAACGCGCCCTTCTCGTGGCCGAAGAGCTCGCTCTCGAGCACCGTGGGCGCCAGGGCCGAGCAGGTGACCGGCAGGAACGGACGGTTCTTGCGCTGGCCGTTGAAGTGGAGCGCCCGCGCGACGAGCTCCTTCCCGGTGCCGCTCTCCCCGTAAACGAGGACGGTGGCGGGCGAGTCCGCGACGGCCCCGATCGCCTTGAAGACCCGCTTCATGGCGCGGCTCCGGCCCACGATGAGGTTCGGCTGGAAGGGCACCTCCGCCGCCTCCCAGAGCGCGAACTGGGCGCGGGAGAGCTCCGCCATCTCGGTCGCCTTCTCGAGGGCCTCGCCGAGCTCTTCGAGGTCGAGAGGCTTTCCCAGGTGGTCGAGCGCGCCCAGCCGGATGGCCTCGATGGCCGTCTGCATGTCGTCGTAGGCGGTGATGACGATGATCGGGAGCGCAGGACGGCGCGCCTTGAGCTCCTGGAGGACCTCGAAGCCGTCCAGCTTCGGGAGCCGCAGGTCGAGGAGCACGAGGTCCACCGCCTCCGAGGAACCCTTGTCGACTCCGGCCCGGCCGTCGGCGGCCGTCTCCACGTCGTAGCCCTGGCGAGTCAGGTGCATCTCGAGGGTCCGCCGGACGGCCGCGTCGTCGTCTACGACGAGGACCCTCATGCCGCGCCCTCCCCCGCGGCTCCGTCCGCGCCGTCGGACGCCGGCGGACCGCCGATGGGCAGCCGCACGGTGAAGGTCGTGCCGCTCGGGCCGCTCTCCAGGTCGACTCCACCCCCGTGCCGGAGCACGATGCTCTGCACCGTGGGGAGGCCGAGGCCGCCCCCCTCGGCCTTGGTCGTGAAGAAGGGGTCGAAGACCCTCTCCCGGTCCTCGCGGCGCACGCCCACGCCCGTGTCGGTGATCCGCAGGAGAGCGTTGTCGCCGCTGCGGGACGCCTCCAGGGTGAGCTTCCTCGGCGCGGCGCTCTCTTGCATCGCCTCCACTCCGTTGACGACCAGGTTCAGGAGAACCTGCTGGAGCTGCTCGGGGTCGCAGAGGAGCTTCAGCTCCCCCTCGGAACGGACTTCGAGCTCCACGCTCTCCTCCTCGAGCAGGCGGGCCATGAGCCGAACCACCCGCTGGACCTCTTCCCTCAGGTCCGCGTGCGTGAGGCGCAGCGGCCGCGGTCGGGCGAAGCCCATGATGTCGCTGAGGAGGCGGTTCAGCCGTTGGATCTCGCTCTCCACGATCTCGAAGTTCTCCCGCAGCCCCGCGTCGCTCCCGGGAAGCTCGTCCCGGATCATCTGGACGTTCATCCGGATGGCGGAGAGGGGGTTTCGGATCTCGTGGGTGAGCCCGAGAGCGAGGTGGCCCACCGCCGCGAGCTTCTCCGCGGAAACCAGCTCGGCCCGGGCCTGCTCGAGATCCCGGGTCCGGACGGTGACCTGCTTCGAGAGGGAACGGTTCCACGTGAGGAGGAGGGCGCACGCGAGGACGGCGCCGGTGAAGAGGGTCACGCCGACCACGGCCGTCAGCTTCTCCTGCCGCTTGAGGAACGAGGAGAGGAGCTTCTCGACGTCCCGCTCGGGGGTCGCGACGCCGAGGGCCAGCATCTGGTTCCCGATCCGCGCGGGTGCGTAGCCGACGAGCTCGGTCACGTCCCGCGAGAGGTCCTCGGGGTCCTGGAACTTGTAGGAACCCGTCCCGGACCGGCCCTCGAGCGTCTTCACGAGCAGCTCGTAGAGGCCGGGCCACCGAGGCAGGGCGGCTTCCTCGAGCCGCTGGGAACCCACCGTGCCGTTCGGGTGGACGAGCACGGTCCGCGACTGGCAGTCGACCAGCCACGCCGACCCGGTGGGACCCACCCGCAGCGAGAGCACGTGCTTTTGGGCGAAGGCGTGGAAGTGGACGGCGAAGAGGGCGAGCCCCTTGAACTCCCGTCCTTTTCCGTAGATGCCCTCGATGGCGATCATGGCGTTGGCGCCCTTGGCCGCGCCGGTGACGAGCGGCCGAAAGCGGGTGAGGTAGATCTGCCCCGGCTGTCCCTCGTCCCTGGCCCACTTGAAGTAGTCCCGCCACGCGAGCTTGACGCCCACGGTGCCCGGCGAAGGGGGGTAGGACCAGGCCACGGTCCCATTGCGGTCGAGGAGCGCGATGTCGAAGACGGGAATCTCGGAGAGCCCGTCGTAGACCCTGGAGAGGGTGCGCTTGCGCGCCTCGGCCTCGGCCCAGGTGACCTCCCCCTGTTCGAAGAGGCTTGCGACCAGGCCGAGGTCGCGGCGCACGGTCTGAAAGAGCTCCTCCAGCGTGCGCGCGGCCTGCTCCGCCATGAGGAGCTGCTGGCGGTTGTACTGCTCGAAGAAGCGGGCCCGCGCCTCGGCCCGGATGGCGCGGGTAGTCCCGAGCAGCCACAGGAGCGTCGCGGCGACGACCGGCGCGAGCGAGAGGAGGATCCAGACCCTGGGATTCTTGAGAAGGCGCATCATCGGGGTTCTTGGGGGCGGCGCGGCGGAAGGCGGCGACCTCTCGCGGATGCTAGACGGACGGGCACCCCCTGGCAAGGGGCAAATCCTCTGCGATCCCGGGACCCTCCGGCCTTGTCCTCCCCGCCCGCTCCGTGCTACAGGATTCCCGTCCGCCCGCCCGCCCGGCCCGCGCCGGCTCCGGACCCGGCCTCCGCGACCCGATGAGCGAGGACGCTACTCCGATGAAGACCGATCACCGCGCGCGCTCCCGCCGGAACATGTTCGCCGACTCGTGCGTCGACCGCGCCCACGCCCGGCGCGCCGACCTGGAGTGGCTGGCGGCGAGGCTCGCCGACTCCGCCTCCCGGCTCACCTTCCTCTGGCGCTCGAAGCACCTCGTCACGAGCGGCGAGCTCCCGAAGCCCGCCTTCCGCCCGCCCGCCGGCCTGGGGCACCTCTTCGAGGCGAGCCCCCCGATGCTCCTCGGCCTGGAGGGGGAGAGCGCCTGGTTCGCCGTGGAGCTCCCCGCCGACGTCCCGCCGCCGGAGGAGGTCCTCGCCTGGGGCGAGTTTCGGGACCTGCGGGAGCTCGGGCCGCTCCTCTCGCCCGGAGAGGCGGGGCTGCTCGCCCAGGTGAGGGGGCTCGCCCACTGGCACACTCGGAACCGCTTCTGCGGAGACTGCGGCGCCCCCACCGAGTCGAGGCACGCGGGCCACGTCCGCGCCTGCACGAACCCGGCGTGCGGGAAGGAGCACTTCCCCCGCACCGACCCGGCGATCATCGTCCTCGTCACCTTCCGGGGCCGCTGCCTCCTCGGCCGGCAGCCGGTGTGGCCGCCGGAGCGCTACTCGACCATCGCGGGCTTCGTGGAGCCCGGGGAGACCCTGGAAGAAGCGGTGGCCCGAGAAGTCGAGGAGGAGACCGGGGTCGTCGTGGGGGCCGTCCGGTACCACTCCTCCCAGCCCTGGCCCTTCCCCGCCTCCCTCATGCTCGGCTTCACCGCCGAGGCGCTCTCCGACACCATCCGCCTCGACGACGAGTTGGAGGACGCGAGGTGGTTCACCCGCCGGCAGCTCCGGGACGCCGTGGCCGCCGGCACCGTGAGGCTCGCCCCGCCGATCTCCATCGCCTACCGGCTGATCGAGTCGTGGTATGACGGGACGGGCAAGCCTCGGCTGTCGGAGATCGTCGGGGAGGGGTGGTGAAGGGATAGCCGCTCGGCTTGCGCCGCAGGAGGAGGCGATGATGACCTGCATCCATTGTAGAGGCGGGGGGGCAGTAGAGTGCTATCCGCCTTTCGCACCCACGAACAGGGCCCTAGGGCCTCCTTGACCGGGGCTGAAGTTCCGGGATAGAAGGAGGGGAACTCAGGGGAGGGGCCATGGGCACACAGCCCCGAGAACCGAGAGGCCGCGTCTGGCGCACAACCGCCGGAGCGGCCTCTCTGCGTTTCGGCGAGGCGCAAGTCCCGCCCCCCGGCAGGCCTGATGCGGAAGTTCGCGCCCCTTGGACCCTCAAGACCCAGGAGACCCTGCGGCCGGGCGAGAACGGCACGAAGGGACTGCTCGCGGAGTTCGGGGAGAGCCTCGTCTGTGTCCGGTACCGCTGCGACCCCAAGAACCGGAAGCGCTACAAGACGGTCGAGCTCATCGTCGCGGAGTCCCCGTGGGATCCGCCCCCGGATCCGGAGGCGTCGGTCCAACTTCGGGTAGCCTGGGTGGAGGAGGAGCTTCGCAAAAGAGTCAAGGAGTTCGGCGGCCGCTGGCGGCCGGAGACGAAGACCTGGGAACTCCCGCGCCGCGTGGCGAAGGAACTCGGGCTGGAAGACAGGATCATAGGGCCGGCAGGTTCCTAGATGTACGCATCTTGACCGGCTGGAAAGTTACCAGATCCAGGAACTCGCCGGTTCGAACGTTTGGGAATCGGTTCCCAGATGTGGGGATAAGTTCCAAGATCTAGAGATGAGAGGATTCCTTCTAATATCTGTTCGGGCTAGGAATAAGACCATGAAGGCATATTTGAGGCTCAAAGTGCTCGGGGAACAGGAAGGCGAATTGCATGTCGCGATCGATGCGTGCAACGGCCAGAGCGCGACAGTGCTGGATTTCTATGCGTATAGGGACGACTGGAGGCAGTTCGCTGAGCGATTGGTAGAATTTCCAAAATCAACGTCAGATGAGGCTCGCTGCGAATTGGGCGAAGATGACGAAAAATGGGCCTACTACTTGCTGCTCCGTGCATTCTGTTTCGACCTCGCCGGACATGCAGCATTGGAAGTGGCTGCCTTCGCAAACTTCACTCCACCGCGGGGTCATCGTGAAAGGTTCTTTATTGAAGCTGAACCAGCAGCCCTCAACAGACTCGGGGACACGATAATCGATTTCCTTTCTGGCGGCACAGAAGCTTTGGAGTGGGAGCCACGCTGAACCGGGCCCGAACAAGCGCATCTCTTTAGGGGAAGGAGTCAAGAGGGATCTCAGTAGTTTCGTCTGAGAAACGAACAGAGGGCCTTGTCTCCCGGATTCTTCATCTTGGGGTTGGCCGGGGCCGGAGCGAAGCGGAGGCCCCGGCCCCCCTTCCGAAGGGGGGCGGGAGAGCTGACGTCGAGGTCAGGGCTCGGGCTCAGCAGTTCGTTTCTCTCGGGGACACGGCCCCTCGGCTGGCAATCATCTCGTTTCAGTCCTTCCCCGGAGGGAGGACGGTTCTACATTGTCGGCCATACCGAAGAGAACCCGAACCGAGTGACGGGATGATAAACGGGGTCATCTACTCATCGCAGTGACGACGCGCTTGCGATCATCTCGGCCCGGGGTGTCGCCGTGACTCGTTTCCTCCTGCTCGGCGCCGTGGCGCCGGGTTTGGCTCACTGTAGCCGGTGAGCGGGGTTTGAAGGGGTTCAGGGTCGTGCTCGTCGCGTCCCTCTCTCGGCGGCCGGGGTGTCTCGGCGGGGCAGCCTACGCCGCCAGGCGGTAGTCGCTCTCGCACTGGAAGACGCGGGCCCTGTCGAAGGCGCCGCCGGCGCGATACCAGCCGAAGAGCATCTT
>JACRCS010000509.1 GCA_016218905.1 Deltaproteobacteria bacterium | reverse complement strand
GGACCGTGAGGGGCGGCCACGCCCGGGGCGAGCGTTGGGGGAGTTGATGGAGGAGGTGGCGAGGCATTTTGAGGTGGACCCTGTGCGCCTGCAGCGGCGGGGAAAGGACGCGAAGCTGGTGGAGGCGAGGGGCGTGGCGTGTCTACCTTGCGGCGCGTGTGCTGGGGCTGGCGAGCTCGGAGGTGGGGCGCCTGCTGGGACTCGGGAGGTCAGGAGTGAGCCGGGCGGCGGCCCGGGGAGAGCAAAGCGTTCGCCGGGAGCCATCGCTCATCGACTTGGCCGTCCCCCTTCTTGTCCGAGATCGCCGGGGCCCTCCTCGAAGGGATCCAGGAGGTCCTCGAGGGGCGGACCTTCCTGAGCCCGCGCCTCGTGCCCCTGATGGTGCGCGACTGGTTGGATGCCCGCTCCAAGCCGGGAAGTGGTTCGCCTCTGAGCCCCAAGGAGCTGGAGGTGATCCGGCTGTTCGGCGAGGGGTACTCCGTGCGCGAGATCGCGAGCCGCCTGGGGCGGAGCCACAAGACCGTGGAGACGTACTGCGCCCGCATGAAGAAGAAGCTCGGCATCACGAGCAACCGGGACCTCCTGCGCCATGCCATCGAGGCGGTGCGGGAGGGCTCGAAGCCGCGGACTTCGGGGTCGCGGGGCTAACCTCGGCACGGGCGGCCGGCGCGGCCGAGGATCCCGTCGGCGGGTGGTCTTTCTAAGGAGGGCTCACTTCGTAGAGGCTGAAACCGTCCGCATAGTCGCCCTGCTTCGTGAGGCGCCGCGCCACCGTTTCCGGCAGGCGGTCGAGCCGACGGGGCCGAAGGGCCACATAGCCCACTTTTCGATCCGTGAAAATCGCCTCGCTTCCATCCACCGTATCCAACAGCATCGCGGAACCCCCCGAATAGAACTGTGCCGACGAGGGCCTCGAAAACAGGTAGGCCAACTTGGCGCCCCCACCGGCTCTTTCCTTGAACGCTGCCACCAGATATTTCTGGGTCTTGCTGAAGGGGATCAACCCGAGGGGCAGGATGGCCACGGCGCAGACCAGCAGGATCGATACCGCCGCCGAGAACCTGGCGACCGGCCGGCCCGTCAGGTGCTCCTCCGGGCGCCACAACGTCGCCACGAGGAGCGAGAACGCGGGGAGTCCGGGCAGGACATACGTCCAGAGAATGTTTCCAGCCACCGTGAAGAACAACATCGGCGCGACCGTCCACAGGAGCAGGTAGCGGCTCCAGTCCTCGTCTGCCCGCATCTGCTTCGCCATTCGGCATCGCGCGCTCTTCCGGAACAGTGAGAACAGGACCAGGAGCGACCAGGGGAACGCGGTCAGTAGCCAGAAGGCCCAGATCGTCCCCTTCGGCCGCGAGTGAGCGCCCCCGTAGAGGTCCCCGGACCAGCCGGGCTCGACGAAGCGCTTCCAGTGCTCGCCGACGATGAAGTAGTCGAGGAAGCCGGGCGTGCGGCGCTCGGCCAGCAGGTACCAGGGCAACGTCAGCGCCGCGGCCAGCGCCAGGCCCGAAAGCCAGGGGAGGCGCCGCCAGACCTGTCTCCACTTGCGCTGCCAGGCCGTCCAGAGGAAGAGGGGAATTCCGGTCAGGATCAGCGCGACGGGCCCCTTGGCCAGGAGCCCGATCGCCAGGCTGACGAAGAAGAGGTAGCCCCACCGTCTCGAGCGGCCGTCTTCGGACCGGGCTGCCAGGTAGAACGAGACCATGCTCAGCGTCGTGCCGAGCACGAGCGCCGGATCCGTCATCACCGCGCCGGCCGAAACGAAGAACAGGGGCGTCGCGCAGAGAACGGCCGAGGCCGCGAGCGCTGATCGGTTCCCTTTCTCCGCCCTGGCCAGATAGACGACAAGGGCTACGACGCCAACCGCCAGGAAGAACGAGGGCAGGCGCACGGCGAACTCGTTGGCCCCGAAGAGCCTGATCGCCCCAGCCGACAGCCAGGTCGACAGAGGCGGTTTGCCCCAGAAGGGCACACCGTGGTCGACGCGGGGCGTCACCCAGTCGCCGGTCTCGGCCATGATCCGGGCGATCTCGGCGTAGCGAGACTCGGTCTTGTCCGAAAGGGGGTAGAGGCCCAGGGACAGGAGCCTGCCCAGACCCGCGGTGAGGAAGAACCAGAAAAGTGGTCCGGACCGGGGAACGATCTTCTCGGCGGGCGAGCCGGTCACGGCTTCGCCGCCGTCTGCGGGGGGCCCGGGTTGCCCTCGCCCTTTCCGTGGTGACGGTTGAGCAGGTAGATCGGCCGCTGCTTCGTTTTATGCGCCAGGCGATCACCAGGTCGATCGCGAGGCAGGCCTCGAGCCGATCGGCCGTGCCGAGCTGTCGGTCCTCGATCGCGTAGCCGCTCTTGAGGATGCGGTGAAACACCTCGATGCCCCAGCGCCGCGCGCACCAACCGAGCCGCTCCAGGGCCTGCTCGGTGGTGGACGTCTCCACCGTGGTCAGGAGCATCCACGACACGGGCTCTTTGACCGCGACCGGGTCGAACCCGACCTCCTGGGCGTAGATCGCCCAGACCGAGAGCGCCGGGCCCTTGTGCTCCTTAGGGAGGCTTGAGCTTGACCCGAGCATGGTGGACTGCCAGCGTGGCAGTCCTCTCGCGACGACCTCCCTTGGCGGGGATCAGAAGCTCTTGGTGGGCCGCAATCGGTTGTGTCGCCATGTAGGCCCACAGCCCGGTCCCCTGGACCCGAAGCGGATCTTCGACCCTGCGCCGACGGCCCCGATGGGCCCGCACCAGGAGCTTGGGTTTGGGCTCCGGCGTTGGGGCGCAGGCTTCCTCGAGGAGCTCGTAGATGTCGCTCTCCCGCTCGCCGACGCTCACCAGCAGGGTTTCCGGGCAGAGCTTCTGCGCTTCGGCGACCCGCCGGTAGCTCTCGAGCCAGCGAAAGCTCTCTTTCTCTTCGATGGGGCGGTTGTCGTCCTTCTCGTCCGACGAGCCGTCCCGGGCCCAGCACTTCACGTGCAAGAGCCCCAGAGGCAGGCCCTGCGGCGTAAACGCGATCGTCTCGTGGAGCTTCAGGCCCACGGTCAGGTCGTCGATGGACTGCGGAGGCCCCAGGTCCAGGGTGGCCAGCGCATGAGGGGTGTCATCGAGGTCGGTGGTGTCTTGGACGGCGAGCACGACGGGATGGGCACGCATCCGGTCCACCGTGGCCTGTGCATGGGAGAGGAGCAGCGCGTCCATGGTCACCTGCGGGTTCTTGAAGAAGCGGCAGGCGGCCTTGGTCTTGGCCGGCGAGCCGCCACAGGCCTGGGGGATATTGGCCAGGGGCTGGGCCATGAAGTCTCGCGCGAGGATACACACCCGCTCGCGCAATCGCCCGTCCCCGCCGTCGAGGGCTCCGAACTCCTCCTCGGCCCAGTCCGCTGGCGCCGAGTTCGTCGGCAGTTCGCCCAGCCTGCGCTCAGGCTCCCGGCAGAGCACACCGCGAACGTCGCGCGACAGCGGGCAGAGATAGATGTCTTTGGGCCCCTCGGAGCGCTTGCCGTTGGCGTGCGCGTGCTTGCCGCCGGCGGTCTGGCCGATCCGCGTCCAGTTCGCCGCCTGGTAGCAGCTGCCGCGAAACCGCTCGGGATCGACGAACGTCTCCACCAGGACGGGGCAGACACCATAGCGCGTTTCCCAGTCGTCGGCCACTTGCCCCAGCGCTCGGCTGAGCACGTGGGAGGCGAGGTTAGGTACCTCGACCGTGGGCAGGATCAGAAAGCGGCTGTTCAGGATGACCTGCCCCAGGTTGGCCCGCCGCGCCCGGTCGCTCCAACCGATCCACTTCTCGCGCTCCTTCAGGCGCAGGGTGGCCGAGGAGAAGGCCAATGCCCCCAACCAGCCGTAGCAGTCGCAACGGACCAGATAGCGGATCTGCGCTCCGCACAGGGGGCCTGCCCCGAGGTAGTGGTAGCCGTCCATGAGGCGGTTCCACACCGAAGAGGCCTGGCTGTACCGACTCGACACCGCAACGATCTCAACGGGTCCGATCTCCCCGAGCCCCGCCTTGATGCAAGGCACAGACACGGCTACCGACGAAGCACCCGCGCCGGCAACCCCGCCCGATCTTCACGAGGGGCCCACTCGACCGCGGGCTCTGGCGGTGGAGGAGCTCGGCCAGCAGTTCCTTTCCCGTCCCGCTCTCCCCCTGGAGAAGAACCGTCGCGTCGGTCCCCGCCACGGACCGCACCGTTTCGAGGAGTCGCAACACCTTACGACTCCGACCGAGAAAGCCCTCCTCCGATGTCCGGGTCCGAATCGCCGCGAGATCCCGCTCCAACCCCTTGAAGCGAAAGAGCCGCTCCAGCTTCATCAGGAGCGCCTCGGTGGGAAAGGGTTTCGGCAGATAATCGAAGGCACCGAGCCGCATGGCCTCCACGGCCGACTCCACCGACGCGTGTCCCGTCATGATCAGAGCCCCGCAGGCAGGCTGTCTCTCTTGAAGGGCGCGAAAGACCCCCCACTCCGCCCCGTCAAGTTTCTGCGAGTCCCTCCCGAATCAGATCTTCGCGAATCCTCCGGAATTGCTCTGCCTTGTGGTCTGTCACGAACAGGGAGAGGACAGCCCCGGCGACGAGGAGAGAGGCGGCGAGAAGGAACGAAGCGCGGAAGGACCCCCCGGACGCCGAGAGGCACTCCGCCACCTTGCTCATGACGAAGCCGCCCACCCCCCAGGCGGTGAAAAGGAGCCCGTAGTTCACGCCGAAGTT
>JACRCS010000502.1 GCA_016218905.1 Deltaproteobacteria bacterium | reverse complement strand
GGCCGGCGGCGCGCACCTCAACGCCGTGAACGATGTCGCGTTCCACGCGGCCTATGACTACGAGGGCGCGGCCGGGAGCCGGACCGGGACCGGGGCGGCGACGACCTGCGCGAGCGTGCGGTGCCACAACGGCGTGACCACGCCCGGTTGGGCCGCCGCGTCGACGATCGCCTGCGGGCAGTGCCACAACACCGGGGGCACGGGGCCGGTGCCCACCGGGGCCGGCGTGGCCGGGAGCCACGCCGCGCACGCGCAAAACGTCTGGCCCACCCCCACCTGCGACGCCTGCCACGGGGCGAGCGGGGTCACGGTTTCCGGCACCTATACCGCGACTGGGGGCGGGGGGGCCGGCAAGCTCCACCAGAACCTGACGGTGGAGGTCTGGATCAACGGCGCGGCCAACCGCTACGTCGACGCGGCCAACACTGCGGGAGGCGTGAACTGGAACGTGGCCGGCGCCACGCACGTGGATGACGGCACCTGCTCGACCACGGTCTGTCACGGGGCGGGAACGCCGGTGTGGGGCGGAACGCTGCCCAACGGCTGCGCGGACTGCCACTTCCGGGCGAACGCGGGCGGGGGCGACTCCGACAACTGGAGCATCTCCGACAGGATCGCTTCCCTGATCGACTCGGATCAGTGGGCCTACTCGGGCCACGGGAAGGCGAGCGGCACCTACGACGGCCAGACGGCAAACCCAGCAGCGGCGTTTGGCGGCCCGGTGGGCGACCCGATGGGGTGCCGGTACTGCCACAGCACGAGCGTGCTCCACGGCGACGCGACCAACCCCTTCCGTTTGGCGAACAAGAACGTGCTGGCCCGCCCGGCTCCCTCGGACGGGGGCTGGAACGACAACTGCCTGACCTGCCACAAGAGCAACGACGCCGGGTACGTGGCGGGTACTGGATACGCGGGCGGATACAACCCAACCGGCTATGCCACGAAGAATGCGCAGAGCAACGTGGATGAGGCCCACCACGGCGGCAAGCACGCGGCGAATACCGCGGGTGGGAACTTCTGCTGGGACTGCCACGATCCCCATGGCGACCGGCTGAACTCGACCACGGGCAACCTCGTGATGATCCAGGGCTCGGTTGCGAAGGCGAGCAACGGGACTGAGGGGATTCCCGCGACGACGGTGGCGGCCATCTTCACGGCCAATGCCACGGGCACAGACTACGCCCAGAACGGGGCGACGCCGACGGGCGTCTGCAACGTCTGCCACACGACCACGGGCCACTACACCTCCGACTCGGGCGACGGCCACCAGAGCACCACGAGGTGCACGAACTGCCACAAACACGAGAAGGAATTCGGTGCGACGTGCGACGCGTGCCACATCGCCGGCAACACCGTCGGAGCCCCGGTCGTTGTGTGGCCGGCGGGGAACCGGCCGAGCCCGCCGGCGGGCGTGACCGGAGCGGCCTATGGGTCGCATCTGGTGGCACTCACCACGGACGCCCTCTCGGGGACGACCGACTGGACCGCTCAGTGCAGCAAGTGCCACAGCGGGCACAGCGGCTCGGTGCTCGTGCCGCTGCCGCCGGCTTCCTACACCGATGGCGTGGGGACGACGGGGTTGAACATGCGGACCGTCCTTGGCATCAACTACACGGCAACCGGCGGCATCCACCTGGGCGGCACGGCCACGGCCGGGGCGACCGAGGCGGAGCTCTGCTGGAACTGCCACTACGACAACAACCTTTCGAATAACGCCGAGTTCGGGGTCAACAACAACGCCAACACCGGCTCCATGGCCTACAACTACGGCACCCTGAGCACCTGGAACGCAACCCGGAAGGGTGCTTGGTGGGAGGTGGAGGGGACGACGCCGGCCGCCTGGCACACAGCCCAGACGGCGAGCCCAAGCTTCGGATACAAGGACCGGACGCTCCAGTCCATGCACGCCGCCAACTTGGCGAGCCCGGCCCAGGGCCTCAAACTCACGAGCACGATTCGGTGCTCCTACTGCCACGACGTCCACGACCGCAATCAGGCGACCCGCACGACCGGGAAGGGGACCTACGCCGATGCCCTGAGCGGGCCTCCCTTCCTGCGGGGGACCTGGAAGGGCAACCCCTACCCCGAGGACGGCGGGCCTCAGAGCACGTCGACCTACGTCAGCGACAAGGGGTTCGGCCCGATGCCGCGGTCGAGTGCCCTGACGACCGCGGGGGCGCCCCGAAACCAGCTGGGGGGCTACCAGATCGACCAGAACAACGCGAACCCCACGACCGGCGGGTTACCCGCCCACATCAACCCCGCGGTCGCCGCCTGGCAGGTCTCGGCCCAGGCGGGCCTTTGCGTGCTCTGCCACAGCGACAGCGTGGACACGATGAATCAATTGGGGAACCCCGCCGACGACTGGATCGGACCGCTCCTCAACAGTGCGAACAGCAGCACGGCGACCCCCAACCTGAGCTCTAACGGCCACGCCAACTCAGCCATCGGGGGCACGGGGGCCAGCGCCCCCCAGGCCTCCAACATCTACGACGAGCTGATCCGGAACCAGACCAACAAGCCGTTCACGACGGGGGCGACGCCGTATCGAGCCGGGGCTCCCGCCATGGCGCTGCGCCAGCTCACGAACGCATACCGGCCTAGCAGCCTCAGGAGCACCTGGAGAGGGTTCGGGTACCTGCCGGCCGCGGACTATCGGGCACGCGCGTACTGGAACTACGACTGGGGTGCGACGGTGAATGGAGCCACCCTCGACAACCAGTACCACAAGTTCCCCTGCTCCAAGTGTCATGCGCCCCACGCGAGCCAGCTTCCGAGGCTCTTGCTCACCAACTGCCTCGACGTGAAGCACGCGACCTGGGGGGCATCCTACGGAGTGTATGGCCCTGCGGGGACGACCAATACCTATGCGGGCGCCTCGTGGCCGATCAGCGTCGAGAACGGCTCGGTGAACAACCTGAACAGCACCGCGGCCCAGAACTGCCACCGGCTCCCGAACAAGGTCCAATTCCCCAACGCCCTTGGGTTGGGGTGGAACCGGGTGAGCCCGTGGTGACCCGGAGCCGAGGCGGCCGGAAGGAGGCGACGATGTTTGCCAAGATGGCCAGGCTCGCCAAACGGGGTCGATGCATGGGGTTGCTCGCACTGGCCCTGGCCTGGGGCTGGCCTGCGTGGGGGGCGGTTCTCCTGGACGAGGGGTTCGACACCCCGGCAGCCGAGACGTACCCGGGCCTCCTCGTCGACACGGGAGACGGGCGGGGCTGGCGGTCGAACCTGCTCGGCGAAGACGAGACGAAGGCCGATTACCTCAAGTTCAAGGCCTCCAACCACCTGCGGCCCGAGGGGGGGACCCTCGAGATCGAGCTCGTGCGCGACAACAAGGCCGACGCCGAGGCGCTCTTCGCCCTCGTAGACGGCGCGGGCACTCCCCGGGTGGTGGCCACGCTCCGCTGGAGTGGCTTCCTCCAGCATCAGGTCCCGGAGCTGCAGTTCGGCCGGGACGGTCGGGTGGGTCCCCTCTGGTACGTGGACGTCTCCGACCCGGTGAAGCACGGCAGCGCGAGGGTGACGGCGGAGTCGATCCCCTTCCCGAAGGCCGTGGGGGTCGGCCAGCGCTTCCATCTCGCCTTCACGTGGGGCGGTCGGGCCGAGGAGTGCAACATATACCTGGACGGCGAGAAGCTTTCGACGCTCAAGGACATGCCCTTCGGGATGGAGGAGAGCGTCAGGAGGGCCACGTGGCTCGTGTTCGGGGGCGAGCCGATCCCCGGGACGACCGGCGCCGGCAACCAGCTCCATAGCATCGTCCGGCGGGTGCGCGTGCACGACGTGGCACTGGACGGCCGGACCCTGTACACGACCACCCTGCACATCGGCAGCGTAGCCGCGGCGGCTTCGTTGTATGGCGCAGGCCAGGAGATCATCGTCGCGCTCCGGGGCACGGCAGACAAGACCGCAGCCTTCACCGTGGCGGGAGTGGCTGCAGATGTCCCCATGGACGAGGTCGACGACGGGGTATACGTGGGGAAGACAGGGGTCCCGGCCGGGCTGAACCTGGCGAAGGCGGCCTTGACCGGGACCCTGACGGATCCTGCGACGAGCAAGAGGGTGGTGCTGGTCGGCGCGCCATTGGGGGTGGATACCGCGCCGCCGGAGCCGGTCGGGCGCATCCTCGCCGTGGCTTCCTGGCCGGGGGAGCTCACGGTGTCCTGGGAACCGAGCCCCTCGGCCGATGTGGCCGGGTACCGGGTCTACCGGGGTGAAGGCCGAGACCCCGGGACCCTCGCTGCCCCGTACGCCTCGCTCAAGGCAACGGAGTTTGTGGACACCCGGGTCATTGCGGGCATCGAGTACCGTTACGCCGTCGAGTCCGTCGACAGGGCGGGCAACGGCAGCCCTGGGAGCCCGATCGTCGAGGCCAAGGCGCTACCAGGGGATGGGCCGAGGATCTCGTCCGTCGCCATCGACCCGGCCGCGAAGCCCGCCAGGCCCGGCCAGGTCGTCACGATCGCGGCCGCGGGCCAGAGCGGGGGGCAGATGACGGCGGACCTGGAGGGGCTTGGGGCCGGGATTGGGCTCGCGGAAGAAGGGCGCACGGGGCGGTACGCAGGCAGCTTCACTGTGAAAGACGCCGATGTGGGCGCCACGAAGAGCCTGCATCGGGTGCTCGTGCACCTGACCGACGCCTTTGGGACCTCGGACCAGGCGGGCCCCGAATTCGCAGTCGTGGGGCAGGACACCCTCGACGACAAGACACCGCCGGTCATCACCCAGGCGAGCCACGACGGCTTCAAGGTGGCAGGCTTCAGCGGGAGGCTGGTGGCCGGCGACCAGGTGACGGTCACTCTGAAGGGTGAGCCGGCCGGGTACGCCTCGTTCGAGTTGTCCGAGGTGCCAGGCCGGGTCGCCATGAAGGAGGTGGACCCTGGTTCGTACGCGGGTTCGTTCGTGGTGCCGTGGGGCGCGCAGGGGACCGCGGTGCCCGTGACCGTGTACCTGGCAGACGAGGCGGGCAACGAGACGGCCGGCCAGGCCGAGGCGCCCCTGGCCTTCAACACGCGGGTACGGTTGACGGTCGGGGCCAAGGACGGGCTGCTCCCGGCCGACAAGAAGAGTCAGACCAAACTCACGGTCAAGGCCACGAACGCCAACGGCAAGGTGATCGAAGGGCACGAGCTGGAGCTCACCCTCTCTACGACCGAGGAGTACACAGGCGTGGTCGGAGGCGGGGACGTCGAATGGCGGCTGGCGTCCATGGACGACGTCGACAACGTCGAGGTCCGGTGGGGCGGAGCGACCGACAACTTTGGCGAGGTAAGCGCCACCTACACAGCAGGTTTTGCGGCCAAGACCGCGCTTCTGGTGGCCAAGGATCTGACCACCGGGAACGTAGGGGCCGGGTGGCTCAACACCTACGTGGCGTCGACCGTGGCGATCGAGTTGATCCCGCGGACCCAGAAGGGTGCGCAGGACCGGGCGGTGCTGCGTATCTCGGCCGATCCGGCCAAGCTCACGGCGGACGGCCGCAGCACCTCGCGGATCAAGGTGTGGCTGACCGACCTGTCGGGGAGCCCCGTCGTCGGCGCGAAGGTGGCGTTTACCCTGGGCAACGAGAACGGGCGCCTGAAGCTCCTGCAGGCCACCACGGACCCGAAGGGAGTGGCGGAGGCCGAGTATC
Organism: Deltaproteobacteria bacterium; assembly: GCA_016218905.1. Next base: position 7,191 of record JACRCS010000502.1, on the reverse strand, counting down.
GGGCAGGCACCTCCATCGGAACGGTCACCGTGACGGCGTCCGCGGCGGAGTATGGGGTGACCGGGATGGTCCAGATCGTCCTCCTGGCTGACGCGCCGGCCAAGATTGACCTCGTGGCGAGCACGGCGAAGCTCGTGGCGAACGGCAGCGATCAGGCGACCCTGTCGATCCGGGTTTCCGATATCCACGACAACCCCAACGACAACGTGCCGGTGACCTTCGCGGTGCTGAGGGGCTCCGGCAAGGTGTCGGCGCCCGTGCTCATCACCGACCGGTACGGGGAAGGGGCCGTTGTGTTCACGGCGGGAACCGGGCCGGGCACGGCGATTGTCGAGGCGAGGCACACGTCCCGCGCGCCCACGGAGGATGAGCTGCGCCGGGTCTACGGCACGGTCTTCGTCCCGAGGCTCTTCGATCGACAGGAGAGGGACCGGGTGATCCTTGTCGATTGGCTCGTCAGGGCCGGAGACAAGGTGGAGAAAGGGCAGACGCTCGCGACCCTGGAGACGCGAACGGGCAATGTGAACCTCCTGGCGCCTGCCAAGGGCGTGTTCGTGAGAGAGGTCAAGCACGAGCGCGACCGGGTGGAGCTCGGTGACACCGTCGGGTACGTCGAGATCGACCCCGGGGTGTGGAGGGACGAGTACGCAAAGTGAAGGAGAGAGTTCCGAGTGGCGGCCACCGCGTGCCTGGCAGACTGGAAAGACTCGAAACTCGGGATCGGAATCTGAGGCCTGCAAACCCGGAGCGTCCAAGGGAGTGACCCCATGAAGAAGACCTACGTGAAGCCCAAAGTCGTCGGGACGTCGAGCGTTCACCCCTGCTGAGGGACAGCCTTCCGCACGCCCGGCGGAGCGAAGCGGCTCTCGCCTCGCCCCGCCTAGGTGATCCCGGGCTCGCCGTGACGGACCGTCAGAAAAACCTGCTTGCGTCCCTCGCGGGGTGCTCGCTCCTGCTCCTGCTGGAGGTCGTTCTCGCGGTCCTCGGCGTGATGCCCCTGTCTCGGGAGGATCCCTTCGTCGGTTTCGAGGGAACGCAACCCCTTTTCGTGAGGGCTGAGGGGGGCAGCGGCACCACGTATGTCCTGAACCCGATCAAACGGCCGTACTTCAACGAGCAATCGTTCCAGATGCCGAAGCCGGGGAACACGTTTCGGATCGTGTCCTTCGGCGGCTCGACCACCTACGGGCAGCCTTACATCAACAACACCTCTTTCACGGCCTGGACCGCTCGTGTGCTCCAGACCTATGACGGAGCGCGCGCGTACGAAAGCGTCAACGCCGGAGGGATCTCCTACGCCAGCTACCGCGTCCGGCGGCTCATGGAGGAACTCGCGCAGTTCTCTCCGGATTTGTACGTCGTGTACTCGGGGCACAACGAGTTCCTCGAGCGCCGGACCTTTGGGAGCCTTCTCGCGGAGAAGCCGGCACTGCGCAGAGCGCGGGCGGCCCTGCACCGGTCGAGAATCTACTCCGTGGCCCTTCGTGCGGTGGACGGATTGCGGGGAGGCGGGGGAAGCGGCCGGAAGACCTTGGTGGGCGACGGGGTGTCGGCCATCCTGGAACAGGTGGCGGGCCCGGAGCTCTACCACCGGGATCCGACGTTCCGAGAAGGCGTCATCCGCCAGTACCGGTACAACCTCGAGTCGATGGCGAGGCTGAGCAAGGAGAAGGGGATCCCCCTGGTGCTCTGCACGCTGCCTTCGAACCTCTCCGGGGTCTCGCCGTTCAAGTCCGAGCACAGGGCGGGGCTCGACGAGGGGCAGCTGACCCGGTGGAAGGCCGCGTTCTCCCGGGGGGAGGCGGCGCTCGGCGCCGGCCGGTGCGAGGAGGCCCTCGCCGCGCTCGCAGAGGCCGAGCGGATCGACGATGCCTTTGCGCAGCTTCACTTCCTCAAGGGCCGCGCCTTGGTCGGACTCGGCAGAACGGGGGAAGCCTACGTGGCATACGACCGGGCCAAGGAGGAAGACGTCATCCCCCTGCGCGCCCTCGATGCGTTCAACGATGCCGTTCGCGACGTGGCGAGGCGAGAGGGGGTCGCCCTGGCCGACGTCGAGACCGTGTTCCGGCGGTGGTCCCCCGGAGGCATCCCCGGGCCCACGCTGTTTGAAGATCACGTCCACCCGACGCTCGAAGGCCAGCAAGCGGTGGCCCTGCTGGTCGTGGACGCCGCGGCGAAGGCCGGCGTCGTGCCGTTGAGCGCGGAGAGGTGGCTGGCCCACCGAGCGGAAGCCGCGAACCGGCTCGGGGGCCTCCTGGCCGCGGTGTCGCCCCGCTACCGCGCTATGGGGTCTTGGGTGGTCGGCCGGACCTACTACTGGGCGGGAAAGAACCCGGAAGCGCAGGTCGCGTTGAAGAAGGCGTGGGACGTCGTCCGGGACGTCGAGGATATCCCGCACAAGTTGGGTTCGCTGGAAATGGAACAAGGCAACTTCGAGGCTGCCCTGCCGTACCTGCTGGCCGCGGCGCGCCTCGCCCCCGAGGAGCCTCGCATCCCCTTGCTGCTGGCGCTTGCGCGGATCGGGTTGCGGCAGGGAGGGGACGCTTTGGGCATCCTCGACCGGATCGGGCCCGTCCCCCCTGATGCGGCGCCCGGCTACCACACGGCGCGCGCCGATGCGCTGCGCATCCTCGGCAGGACGGCCGAGGCCCGGCGCGAGTTGGAGACGGCCAAGCGCGTCGCCGACGCTCCGGGGTTCCGTGAGGGCCTTGCCAACGCGTATGCCCGGCTCGGCGATCGGGAGACGGCCGAGGCTTACTACCGGGAGTTCCTTCGCCTAACCGGGCACCCTGATCCCCCTGGGGCCCTCGCCCAGTGGCGCGTCACGGCGTTCGGCCGGTCGGCACCCTAGGCCGGCGGCATGGGGCTGCGCTTCTTCCACCTGGCGCGAACGCTGGCTCACCGGCAGGCGCAGGTCCTGTTCGCGGTGATTTTCTACGGCTTCGTAACCCCTTACGCCCTGTTGCTTCGCTTGGCGCGACGCCGCTCGAAGGCCTCCGGCGGGTGGTGCGACGTGCAGGACGACGTCCGCCGGGTCGAGGCGCTCCGGCGCACGTTCTGACCCGATGCGAATTCTGGGCGTCTCCGCCCACTACCACGACAGCGCCGCGGCGCTCCTCATCGACGGGAAACCGGTCGCCGCCGCTCAGGAGGAGCGGTTCACGAGGAAGAAGAACGACCCCTCGTTCCCCGAGCAGGCGATTGCGTTTTGCCTTCGCCAGGGCAACCTGTCGCCCTCGGAGCTGGATGCGGTCGTCTTCTTCGACAAGCCGTTGCTGAAGTTCGAGCGCATCCTGATGACCGTCCTGGAGAGGGCACCCCGGGGGTTCGAGCTATTCCGTACCGCGCTGCCCGGGTGGCTGCGGGAGAAGCTCTGGGTGGGCAGGCGGCTTGGGAAGACCCTGCCAGGGTGCAGGGAGCCCCTCTATTCCACGCACCATTACTCCCACGCGGCCAGCGCCTTCTTCCCCTCGCCCTTCGATCGGGCGGCGGTCCTGACGATCGACGGCGTGGGGGAGTGGGCCACCTGTTCCTACGGCGCGGGTGCAGACAGCGACCTGCGACTGCGGCGGGAGCTGCGCTTCCCCCACTCTCTGGGGTTGCTCTACTCGGCCTTTACGTCGTACCTCGGGTTCGAAGTGAACGAGGGGGAGTACAAGGTGATGGGGCTCGCGCCGTACGGCGAAGCAAGGTATCTTGACCTCATCTTCAGCCGGCTGATGCAACGCTTGCCGGACGGCTCCTTCACGCTGGACCTGCGGTTCTTCGCCTATCGAGATCGGCTTGCCATGACCAACGGCGCCTTTCACCGGCTCTTCGGCGGCCCGCCGCGAGCCCCCGCTGAGCCCCTGGAGGAGAGACACCTGGACCTCGCTGCGTCGATCCAGCAGGCCCTGGAACTCGTTGTCTTCGACCTGGCGCGGCACGTGGCCGAGGAGACTCGGGAGCGCAACCTCTGCCTGGCCGGCGGGGTGGCCCTGAACTGCGTGGCCAACGGTCGCGTCCTTCGGGAGGGTCCCTTCGACCGCGTTTGGATCCAGCCGGCCGCCGGAGACGCGGGCGGAGCGCTGGGAGCCGCCTATGTCGCCCACGTCGCCCTCGGGGGCGCCATCCCCCCGAAGGGGGGAGACGACCTGATGGAAGGAGCCCTCCTCGGCCCCGAGTTCGCAGCGTCAGAGATGGCGGCTGCCCTCGCGGAGGGCGGGGTCGCCGGTTGTGAGAAGGAGCACGGGGATCTCGTGTCCACCGCGGTGCGGGCCCTGGCCGCGGGCAAGGTGGTGGGGTGGTTTCAAGGCCGGATGGAATTCGGGCCCCGCGCGTTAGGCAACCGGAGCATCCTCGCGGATCCACGGGTCCCGACAATGCAGCAGACCTTGAACCAGAAGGTCAAGTTCCGCGAAGGGTTTCGGCCCTTTGCGCCTGCCGTGCTCGAGGAGCGGGCGGGGGAGTTCTTCGAGCTCGGAACCCTGAGCCCCTACATGCTGCTTGCGGGCAAAGTGGCGGGCCGCCAGCTCCTGCCCGTGGTTGAGGAGAAGAGAGGACTCGAGAAGCTGAGGGTGCCGCGGTCCAGCATCCCGGCTGTCACCCACGTGGACGGCTCCGCCCGGATTCAGACCGTGAGTCGGTCGCAGAACGAGGTCTTCTACGGCCTCCTGAAGGCCTTCGAGGCGCAGACGGGGTGCCCCGTGCTGGTGAATACCAGCTTCAACGTGCGCGGCGAGCCCATCGTCTGCTCGCCGCGGGATGCGGTCCGTTGTTTTGCGGAGACCGGCCTGGATGCCCTGGCGCTGGGGCCGTTCTGGGCGGAGAAGTGATAGGAGCTCGATGGGTGTCCTGAGAGACGTGGGCTGCTTCGTCGTAGAGCGGAAGAAGTTCGTACTGGCTCCTCTCTTGGTGATTCTAGCCCTGATGACCCTCTTCGTCCTGCTCGCGGAGATCCCTGCCCTGACCCCGTTCATCTACGCGATCTTCTAGTGTCGCTGCGAACGAGCGGCCTCTCCGTTGCGTTTCTGACCCTGCTGCTGTCAGCGCAGGGTCTCGAGGCCGCTGAGCCGGCTCCGTCCCGGACCCTGGCCTCGGACACGGTGTGGCGCGGCGTGATCGACGTGACCGGAGACGTGATCGTGGCGCCGGGAGCCACGCTCCTCATCCTGCCGGGTACGACAGCCCGGTTCGCAAAGGGGCCCGGGAAGGAGGGGGGAAAGCTCGTAGTGCGGGGCACCCTGGTCGCCCAGGGCCGCGCGGACGAGCCGATCGTCTTCACCTCGGCCTCCGACTCCCCCGGGGTCGGGGACTGGAGCGGCATCGTCTTTGAGAAGGCGAAGGACAGGGTGAGCCGGCTCCGCCACTGCCGTATCGAGTACGCTCAGAGCGGCATTCAGGGCAGATTCTCGTCCCTGTTCGCGGAAGAGTGCCTCTTCCGGCGGAACGAGACGGGGCTGGAGGCACTTCAGAGCCTCGAGGGAGGGCTCTTCGATTGCGAGGTGGCGGAGAACGAGGTGGGCGTCCTCTTCCAACAGAGCTCCGGGATGCGCATCGAGAAGTGCCGGGTGCAGCGCAACGCGAAGATCGGCATCCTGTGCGAGAATGCGAGCTCCCCGCGGATCGCGAACTGCCTGGTCAGCGACAACGCAGGGCATGGGATCGTCTGCGCGTTGGGTTCCTCGCCCGAGATCGAAGGGAACCGGATCTCGGGCCACGAGCGGGGGATCTTCGTCGAATTCCAGTCCAACCCCCTTATCTCCCGAAATGAGATCCTCGGCAACCAGACGGGCATCTGGATGGAGAAGCTCGTCTACCCGCGGGTCCTGGCGAACGCGATCTTCGAGAATGGGGTGGGGATCTACTGCAACCGCTCGGCCTACCCTCAGGTGCGAGGCAACAACGTGTACGACAACCGGAGGTTCGCCTTCGCGGTGGGCGACAGGCAGTCGAGCCGGGGGGAGAAAAGCATCCCCTATCGAGCCCAGGGAACGGCCTTCGCAGAGGTCCCCAGGGAGCCTGGGGCCCTGCCGCGCAACACGAAGAAGCTATTGCCGTTTCAGGGGAGCGAGGACGGGCTCGTCGACGCTCGCGGCAACTGGTGGGGCCGGGAGACCGTCGACCAGATCAGGACCTTGGGGGAGAACGGCAACGTCTCCGCCATCGAGGATGGGAACGACCAGCCCCTGGCCGGGTATCTGGGGCGTGAGTTTCCCCGGGATCGGGTGGCGTTCGCGCCCTGGGAGGATTGCCCCCTGGCGGACGCCGGGCGGCCCGCGAGCCGGTATTCGGGAATCCGAGGAACGGTGAGCTTCGAGGGGCGGCCGGTCGCCGGCGTGCGGGTCCACGTCCACGAGGCGCCGGGCGGGGCCCCGCGGGGAGAGGGGTTCTCCTACTCTCCCCCCACCGGAAAGGACGGCGCCTTCTCCCTGACCCTTCGACCCGGGAGGTACGGTCTGGTGGCCAAGGGGCCGAACCCGCCCTTTCCTAACGCGGAGCCGGGCAGGGGCGACCTCTTCGGGGCCTATGGCGGGAACTCGGTCGTCGTGCCCGATGGGTCGTTCGTGGCCGTGGACATCCCCGTGACGCGGCGAGGGGTCGACCCGACGATCTCCGAGCCCGGAGTGACCTCCACTCGCGGGGACGGGTCGCTGCCGGCGGATCGGGTTCGGAATGGGAGATAGCGCGATCCCGGGCGGCGGCCCAGTGATGCACGCGCCTCCTGGGGCAAGGAGCGCCCTTGTTTCCGGCTTGGGAGAGCCGGGCCTGTCGGCTGTCGGCTCACCGATCCTCCCTGCGGAACTCCGAGGTCTCTTCCTCCTCTCGAGCGGAGTCCTCCTCTACGAGTTGCTCTTGATGCGGGTGTTCTCGGTGGTCATGTGGTACCACTTCGCCAGTCTGACCATCGGACTGGCGCTGCTGGGGCTCGGTGGGGGCGGCGTGGCGGTGGCCTGTCTTCCGCGGTCGGGCGAGCGCGGGCGCTGGAGCGTGTGGGCTTCGGGTTTCGGCTTCGGGGTGTTGGCCCTGCTCGGCTTCCTGGTGGCGATCCGCACGATTCCGGAGTTGGCCAGGACCACCCTGGCGCCCTTCCATCAGCCCTTCTACGAGCCTTTTGCGAGGCCAACGGGGGGAGCAGGCGTCTCAGGCGTGGTGACCCGGCTCGCCGTGCTCGCGTGCCTGGGCGGGGTGCCTTTCTTCTGCGGCGGGCTG